>NZ_JAMYTF010000015.1:0-129418 GCF_040322295.1 Mesorhizobium sp. M0159 | reverse complement strand
GTTCTCGATGCAGCTGACGGTACCACCATCGTTCTACTCGACGATCAGGCCACCACCACAATGCAGGCCGGCGCCAAGCTACGCCTGACGGCGCCGACCAGCGGCCCGTGGATGGGGATCGCGCTAGCTCAAAAACCCCAAGGCGTGGAGAGAACCTCCACGCTCATTGGCGGTGGCGATACAGATCTAGGCGGTATAGTCTATCTGCCGTCACAAAAGCTTTTTCTTACAGGTGGCGGTGCATTGTCGACCGACAGTAAGCCTCGCATCTTTGTGGTCAACCGGATCGAGATGAACGGCAATGGCTCAATTTATCTTGCTGGCGCAAGTGCCTTATTGACAACGAATTCTGCAACGAGACTGATGAAATGAACTTGGCTATAGCCAGCGCAGTGTTGTGAGACAGACTGCATTTGAGGTTCGCTTGCTTCCGTGTTGGACGGATCGAGCGACTGACCCGCGGCCCGAATTGAGGTGCGCCCCTCAGCCTCGCTCGATCATGGGGACCTAAGTTTGACCTGGCTGCGCAATGGTCCGGGTGCAGACGGCGGCTGCGTGTCATGTGATTTCGGAGTGGTGAAGTAGCCGCGTTACCTACGCGCCCGGCAATTGGATGGGCAGGGGTCCTAAGAGGAAACAGGCGGCGAAATGGGGCAATGTATTTCTCTAGGGCTGCCGGTTGGTAGACCCGACGCCGCCGACGCGCATATGATTTTCCACGATCCGTGCACCGGGCACACCTGATCCCCGCCCCCGAGTCACCTTGCGGATATCCGGCGCCTTGCCCTTGTAGGCGAAAGAGGAATTCCGGGCGATCACGAAAAGGCCCGAGACCTTTGAGAGATCGGTGATGATGTCCTCCGTGATGCCGTCGGCGAAATAGCCCTGCTCCGGGTCGCCGGACATGTTGTCGAAGGGCAGGACGGCTATCGACGGCTTTGCCGGAAGCCGCGGCTGGGCTTCGACGGCAGCCTTGACGGCACCGTCCGCGCGGTTCGGCGACCAGGTCCAGATATGCACCGGGCGCTCGATGTTCTTGACCTCGTGATGGCCGCTGTCGACGAAATCGACCCCGATGCGGCCGTGCAGATGTTCGCGAACGCCATCCGAAATCGCCACGCCCCCAAGATCGGCGAGCGTCTCGAGGCGGGCGGCCACATTGACCCCGTCGCCGTAGAGATCGCTGTCGTCGACCATCACGTCGCCGAGGTTGACGCCGACGCGAAGCACGATGACGCGGTCCGGCGGCACGTTTTCGTTGGCGGCGGCCATGGCCTGCTGAAGGGCGGTGGCGCATTCGACGGCGTTGACGGCGCTGCCGAACTCGACGAACACGCCGTCGCCGGTCCGCTTGAAGACACGGCCCTGATGGCGTTTGACAAGCGGCTCCAGCACATCCTTCCACCGCGCCATGAGCTGCGTGTGCGTAGCCGTTTCGTCGCGCTCCATGAGCCGGCTGTAGCCGACCACGTCAGCGGCCAAAATGGCAGCAAGCCGGCGTCGGATGGATTCGTTGGCCATATGCAAGGGCGCCTTCCTTGCACCCATTGGTCAAACTTTACTGGCGTCTTGCTTCCAAGTCTATTCGGCTTGAAGCTGGCCTTGGTTGACATCCAGCGTTCATTGCAGTGCGCACAAACCTCCGCTTGTGTGGCGCGTTTTCCCGTTGAAGGGACGGATCGGAATTTCCGCTCTCCACCACCCCAGCCAGCCTTTCGACGCTCGTTTCTGGCGTTCTGCGGCTCAGGTGTTTGAACCAGGGACGCGCCAGGAGCGGAAGCTTAGCAGGGGTCACGCCAGCGCCGAGTTAGCGCTACGAAGCAGACCTTCAGCCTGTGCCGGAAGCGGGGCCCGGCTTACCAAGTGGCATATCCAGGAAGCGCGTCCCCCTCCTCAGCTCGGCACCGTTTTCGGCTCTACGCTATACCTGCGCGACGAGCCCCTTCCTTAATCGCAGCGAGGGCCAGAGGATTGGTGACGGGATAGGTTCGGATGAAGTTCTCGACGGTGAACCTTGGAAACTCGACGGCAATCCGCCTGGCGATCGACTGCGCCTGCGCCGGCTCTTCGAGCAGCGCGTGACACAGGGCACGGAACATCAGAGTGACGGGAATATCCGGCGGACTTTGGCGCAGCGACGACAGACTGTCGGCATAGCGACCGGCGACGAACCGCGCCCGGGCGAGCTGCGCGTAGTACCAACTCGGAGCCTGCGGATTGAGGCGAAGCGCCCGTTCGGCAAGAGCACAGCCTTCTTCCGGATTTCCACACACGAGAGCTCGGCTTGAGGCAAGCATCGACAGCACATCGGCGTCATTGGGTGCCAGGGCCAGCGCCCGGTCGTATTCCTCTGCGGCCCCGCTGATATCGCCGCCAATGGCGCGGAGAGCGCCCATGTAAAGGCGCGTCATCGGATCGGTAGGGTCGAGCGCCAGAGCCTTTTCCACGCATTCTCGCCAGCGCTCGACCGAAGCGGCTGAATCTGGCGTGAAGGCATTGAAGGCATCGACCGCATGTGCCAATCCCAACGTCATCCAGGCCCGCGCGAAGCCGGGGTCGAGTTCCACGGCGCGGGACAGCATGCGTATGGCTTCTGCCCTCGCATCGGTCGTGAATCTGTCGTGCAGTTCCACCCCGAGTAGATAGCAGTCGTAAGCACCCAGGCTCGAGGGAGGCTTCCGCCGAGCCACCTCACGCCCGAGATTGGCGAGCTTGCCGAAAGTGCCTGCCAGGGCATTGATGACGTTCTGTGTGATGCTGTCCTGCATGAGAAAAAAATCATCGGTCGACTCGTCGAACCGCGCCGACCAAAGGTTGGCTCCGGTCCGGGTGTCGACCAGCTGCACCGCGACGCGGACACGCTGTCCGATCGCCTGGAGGGTGCCTTCCAGCAGGTAATCGGCGTTCAGTTCCCGTCCAACCGAGCGTGTGTCGCTCGCCCGTCCCCGATAGGACTGCATGGTCTGGCGCGAAATGACCGCAAGGTCGCGCTAGGTCGCCGACCATGTCGGCCGACAGGCCGTCTGCCAGCCGCCTCCAGCCGTCGTCGGCGCTCAGGTTTTCGAACGGCAAAACCGCAATTACCGGCGGCTTACTGTTGTCGCCGGCAGAAAGGCCTGGTTTGGCACCGACGATCTTGCCCGCAGTAGCGGGGTCGATCAAGACACGGTACACGCGAACAGGTTCGGCGATACTTTTCATTTTCTGCACGCCGAGTGAGGCAAAGCCGATCGGCACCTTTCCCCTCACATGGTCGCAGGCGGTGGCGGAAATCGCGATTCCTCCAGGTTCCGCCAGCCCTTGCAGCCGATCGGCGATGTTCACCGCATCGCCGTGGATGTCGTCACCCTCAACCATAACATCGCCCAGATTGATGCCGATGCGGAAATCAAGCCGCCGTTCTGGCTGCGTGAGAACGTTCACCTCCGCCTTCCGTTGCTGGATTTCGACCGCGCAGCGTAGGGCGTCGACCACACTGTGGAACTCGACCAGCATCCCATCTCCCATGGTTTTCACCAGGCGACCATGGTGCGCAGCGATCCTTGGCTCGAATACTTCGTTCAGGTCGGTTCGGAAAAGCGCACGCGTACCCTCGTCGTCGATCTGGCTCAAGCGGCCATAGCCGACGACATCGGCAATCAGGACGGCTGCGAGATGACGTTCCATCCCTCAATCCTTCGCGGATTGTTACCCGCTTTCCAAGCTTACAGCAGGTCGCAGGTTGATGCCATTGCCGCCGCCCTTGAAAGACAGCTTTTCGGGTCTGTGTACCTGCTGCATGAGAGCCCGAATGTCGGACAAGGGTCAGATCGCGTCATGCGACGCTCCCAACTGGATGACGGCAAAGGGTCGAACTCGGTCGTTCAGAGTGATTGGGTTTTGACCCAAGCATTTTGCAGCCAAGTGGAACGCGGCTAAAACAAATAGATAGAGCGGGATTGAACTTGAACGCATCCCGCCTCAGCTGAAGCGGCTACCGATCAGCCGGCTCCACTGCTCGCCCGCAAGCCCGTTCAGAAAGACTTGCGAGTTCTTCATCGCGTCCAAAAGCTCTGGATCACGTGAATGTACCACCGTTGAGGCAACGGTCAGGAAAGCAATGCGTCGTCCAAGCATCGCCTCCAGAAGTGCAGGTTGAATGCGTCCGCGCAGGCCGCTGACGCCGCGCGTGGCGGCGTGATCGATCAGGCAGTCAATCACCGGGCCCGCCTGGCCGGGGAGGGCGAAGATTTGCAGCACGCGACCAATTTCATACTTTCGTGCGTAATAGGCGAAAGCGCCGACATTGGTGCCGACTGGCGACGTCACACAAACGTAGACAAGCTCGCCCAGATCCGGTTTTTGTGCCGCATCGGTCAGGATGTGGTCGAGTTGGTCTTCCGTCCATTCCGGGCGCAGGGCGAATTGAGCGGTAAACGGTTCGATGAGCCTGGCAAATGCGTGGCTGTCGATTTCGGATGTACGAAATGCTCCGTGGCCTGCCCCGTCCACCGCCACACCCGACCAGCGTCGTTCGCTGGACGTCATCCTTCTGCAGTAAAATCGGTCGACTGTACGCGCCAGCGGATTGAGCATTCGCGCAAGCGCCATGCGATTGGCGGAAAGGCTGAGCATGAAGGCCGCGGGGCGCATCACGCGGACCCAGTCAAGGCTGTATTGCGGCAGGACCACGCCGCGCAGCCGGGTCCACAATTTCACGGAAATATCGTTGGCCGTCTCGCTGAAGGAGATGTCCTGCGGACCATCCAGGTAAGCTTTCAGCAAGCGGGCGCCGGCCAGCGGGTCGTGCTCATGGTCCTCGACCATGAGCGAGCTACAGATGGCCGCGCGTAGTTGTCGGCCGTTGAACGTCATCGGCAGGACGTGGACGCCGACAAATCCGGAGACGCGACCGGCGTCGTTGACATGGACAAGCGACCGGAGGTTGTCTGCGCAACCGGGCGCATCCAGATAAAACCGTTTCATGTATTCCACGAGAGAGGCCGGCGCTTCGGTCCTCTCCTTCAACAGCACGCGCTGAAACATGTTCGCAACTGCCGGGAGGTCGGCGCCTTGCAAGGCGCGAATGACGCTCAAGCCCGGCTCCCGCCACCAAAGTCCCATCCACCGAGCTTTCGGGCCAAGGCGACGCGAGGCACGAGAACATCGGGCGCGCGTTCCAACTCGACGCCCATGAAGCCGTGCAACCTCGGCCAGTTGCGATCGCCCCGGTGACAGAACGGAGTGCTGAATTGCTGCGGCAAGGTGGAACCCTTTGCTTGACCGACGAAAAACCGGCGTCATTGCTGCTAGCAGATTCAGGTAAACCGATATTAAAGTCGTTGCTTTGAATGGTAGCGAACCGGGTTTGTCCGGCCCCATCCTGGACATCAGCAATTTTGGTTCCTGGCGGACTCTACACGACCAGCGGCATGAGTTGCGTGCTCCGCGCCGAACCGTTTCGGCTGGCCAAAGTTTCGCGTGGCGGCTCTTGACTGGGAGCGCGGGCGTAATACGGTGAGGACAAATACCGGCTCTGACCGCCGGGCGGCAAGAATGCCTCGTATGCTCTCGCCTGGCGGCGGTGGCTGCGGGGCATTGTCATTTTGAGGCATTGCTTGAAACGGCATATCGAGATCGGCATTCTCTATTCGCGGTCCGGCAACTACCAGCTGGTGTCCGAATCCTGCCGTGCGGGTGCGATGAACGCCATGGCCGACGTCAACGCCGATCCCGCTATCCCATTCGAATTCATCCCGATCGAGCGCGACCCGCAGGGCAACATCGATCGCTATGCAAGCGGCTGCGCGGACATTCTCGCCAACAGCGGCGCGCGTCACATCATTGGCTGCGTCACCTCGTGGAGCCGCAAGGAGGTCATTCCAATCCTGGAGAGGGCAGGCGGCACGCTGTGGTACGCCTGCCCGTACGAGGGCTTCGAAGCCAACGAGCATGTCGTCTACACACACGCCTGCCCCAATCAGCATCTCGTACCGCTGCTTGCCTATGTCGTGCCTCGTTTCGCCGCCGACGGCTTCCTGCTCGGTTCCAACTACATCTGGGGTTGGGAGACCAACCGCGTGGCGCGCGACCTGATTGCGGACGCTGGCGGCAAGGTGCTGGGCGAACGCTATCTGCCGCTCGGCGAGGTCGATGTTGCGCGGCTGATCGCGGAGATACAGGCGACGAGACCTGATTTCATTCTGAATAATCTCATCGGCCCTTCTTCTTATGCCTTCATCGCTGCGTATGCGGAGCTTGGCCGGCGCGACCCGCATTTCAGGCCGGAGCGTTGCCCGATCCTGTCCTGCAATCTCACGGAATGCGAATTGCCGGCGCTCAACGGGGCAGGCGATGGCCACCTTTCCGTTGGGCCCTATTTTCACGACATCTCGGGGGCGGATCGCCGTGCGGCTCCAGTGCCTTCCGTCATGCCGGCCTCATCGTTCGAGGCGGCGGCTTATGCCTCGGTGCGCATGCTCGCCGAGATCCTCACCCGCAACCCCGGTGCACAATGGACGGACCTTCCCAAGGTCTTTACCGAAACGTCATTTCGAACGCCACTGGGCGACATCGCCATCGACCCGCAAACCCAGCATGCTACCTTGCCGGTGCTAATCGGACGTATCGATGGAACATCGTTCAAAACGGTCACGCTGACGAAGGGCGTGGCACCCGATCCCTACCTTTCCCGCTATGACCGGACGGAGACGTTCGGGCGGCCACGCCTGCGGGTGGTGTCGTGAGCAAGATGGCGCGTATCCCGAACCTTGGAGGCGCTAGGGCTTTTGTCCTGCATCGTCCACATCCGACCGTGCAGGCGATCACAAGGCAATTGTCGGCCATCGGCCTTGAGGCGATTGGCTTTTGGCCGGAACTGCCGGCCGAAGCCTTGGCGGCGGACTTCGTCTTCTTCGACGTCGATCTCGGCTTTGACGAACAATTTCCGTGGAAGCCGGGCGAGGCACCGATGCCGCTAATAGCACTGATCGGCTCCGAGGCGCCGGGGCGCGTCGAATGGGCATTGTCGCACAAGGCCGATGCGCAGTTGCTGAAACCGGTCGGCAATGCCGGCGTCTATAGCGCGCTTTTGATCGCAAGGCAGAGTTTCGAGGCGCGCAAGCTTCTGGCCAGCGAGATTGCCTCGCTTCGTCAGCGGGTCGCGGAGCGCCAGACCATCGTACGCGCGGTGGAGGTCTTGTCGAAGGGCGCCGAGGACGGCCGTGCCTATGCGCAGCTCCGCTCGCTGGCGATGAGCTGGCAAATCAGTGTCGAGGAAGCCGCGCGCAGGATCGTGGCGATGACACAAGAAGAAGGCGACGATGACCAATCCGATCGCGCCTGAGCTTTCGGCCGCCGGGCGTATGCCAGCCAAGCCTCGCGCCGGCGTCTGGCGACGTCTGCTAAAACGGCCTCTCGCTTTACTCGGCCTCGGGATTATTGCCGTTGTCTTGGCCGGCGCCATTCTTGCACCGTGGCTGACAGGCTACGATCCAAACGAGCAGATGTTCGACGGGCTCACGCTTGAAGGCGCACCACTGCCGCCGGGGGCCCAATTCTGGCTGGGCACCGACCTGCTTGGCCGCGACCTGCTGACCCGTCTCCTTTTCGGCGCGCGCACGTCGCTGATCATCGGCATCGTCGCCAATGGCGTGGCGCTTCTGATCGGCACGTTGGTCGGCATCACGGCCGGCTATTTCCGCGGCTGGATCGGCAGCGCGCTTATGCGTTTCACCGATTTGATGATGGCTTTCCCGGCGCTGCTGCTCGCCATCTGCCTGGCGGCGGTGCTCCAGCCGAGCCTATGGATCGTCGCCATGGTGATCGCATTGGTGAACTGGGTGCAGACCGCCCGCGTCATCTACACCGAGACAAGTTCGCTCTCCGAGCGCGAGTTCATCGATGCCGAGCGCACCATCGGCGCAAGCGCCCCGCGCATCCTGTTTCGTCATATCCTGCCGCACCTTTTGCCGACGATCATCGTCTGGGGCACGCTCGGCATCTCGACGACGGTGCTTCTTGAAGCGACGCTCAGCTATCTCGGCATCGGCGTGCAACCGCCGACTGCTTCCTGGGGCAACATCATCTTCGAAAACCAAACCTATTTTCAGGCAGCGCCCTGGCTGGTTTTCTTTCCGGGTGCGGCGATCCTGGCGCTGGCGCTAGCCTTTAACCTGGTCGGCGATGCGCTGCGCGACATCCTCGATCCGACGCAAAGGGGGCGGGCATGATCGCCTATCTCGGCCGCCGCGTTGTCCAGTCCGTGCTCATCTTGCTCGGCGTCTCCCTGATCACCTTTGCGTTGCTCTATCTGCTGCCCGCCGATCCCGTCCGCCAGATCGCCGGCCGCAGCGCCACGCCCGAGACGGTCGAAAACATCCGCCGGCAGCTCGGCCTCGATCAGCCCTTCGTCGTCCAGTACTGGCACTATCTGATCAGTCTGCTCAGCGGCGATCTGGGGCGCTCCTACATCCAGCGCTCGGAGGTCACGGAGCTTATCGTCTCGCGGCTGCCGGCAAGCCTGCTGCTGATGCTCGGCGCAATTGCCTGCGAAGTCGTGATCGGGCTGACGATGGGCCTCATCGCCGCCGTCAAGCGTGGCACCGCCACTGACCAGTCGCTGATGGTCGCCTCCTTCGTCGGCGTCTCGGCGCCGCAATTCGTCGTCGGCCTGCTGCTGCTTTATGTGTTCGCGGTGCGGCTCGGCTGGTTCCCGATCGGCGGTTACGGCACCTGGCGTCATCTGGTGCTGCCATCGCTGACCATGGGAATTCTCGGTGCCGGCTGGTACGCCCGCATGATGCGCTCGTCGATGATCGACGTGCTGCGCCAGGATTACGTGCGTACCGCGCGTGCCAAGGGTCTTACACGCAGCGCCATTATCTTCCGGCACGCGCTGCCCAACGCCATCCTGCCGGTCATCGCCATGATCGGCATCGACATCGGCATCTTCATGGGCGGCATCGTGGTTGTCGAAAGCGTGTTCGGCTGGCCAGGCATCGGCCAGCTAGCCTGGCAGGCCATTCAGCGCATCGATATTCCGATCATCATGGGGGTCACCCTGGTTTCGGCCTTTGCCATCGTGCTCGGCAATCTCCTGGCCGACACTGTCGCACCGTTCATCGATCCACGCATCAAGCTCAGATGAAAACCAAGAAAACCAGAGAAAGGGAACATGACATGAGAAAATATCTGATATCGACCGTGGCGGCATCGGCGCTTGCGCTGGTGCTTGGCATGACAAGCGTACGCGCCGAAGACGCCGTCGATCCGAATGCCAAGCAGGGCGGCGCGATCACCATCACCTACAAGGACGACGTCGCCACGCTCGATCCGGCCATCGGCTATGACTGGCAGAACTGGTCGATGATCAAGAGCCTGTTCGACGGGCTGATGGACTACGAGCCGGGCACCACCAACCTGCGGCCCGACCTTGCCGAGAGCTACGAGATTGCGCCCGACGGCAAGACCTTCACCTTCAAGCTGCGCCACGGAGTGAAGTTCCACAATGGCCGCGAGATGACCGCCGACGACGTGAAATATTCGCTCGATCGGGTCACCAATCCAAAGACACAGAGCCCGGGCGCCGGCTTCTTCGGCTCGATCAAAGGCTATGACGACGTCGCTGCCGGCAAGGCGGAAAGCCTGGCGGGCATAACCGTCGTCGATCCCTACACGATCAAGTTCGAGCTGACCCGGCCCGACGCCACCTTCCTGCATGTCATGGCGATCAACTTCTCGCATGTCGTGCCGAAGGAAGAAGTCGAAAAATACGGTGCGGACTTCGGCAAACATCCGGTCGGAACCGGCGCCTTCAAGCTCGCCGAATGGACGCTCGGCCAGCGCGTGGTCTTCGAGCGCAACCCGGATTACTGGCACAAGGGTCTGCCGCATCTCGACAAGATCACCTTTGAGATCGGCCAGGAGCCGATCGTGGCGCTGCTGCGGCTCCAGAAAGGCGAGATCGACGTTCCCGGCGACGGCATTCCGCCGGCGAAATTCCAGGAGGTGATGGCCGATCCCGAGCAGAAGGCCCGTGTCGTCGAGGGCGGCCAGTTGCACACCGGCTATATCACCATGAATACCACCATGGCGCCCTTCGACAACGTGAAGGTGCGGCAGGCGGTCAACATGGCGATCAACAAGGACCGCATCGTCCAGCTGATCAACAACCGTGCGGTGCCGGCCAATCAGCCGTTGCCGCCGTCGATGCCCGGCTATGACAAGGCATTCAAGGGCTATCCCTATGACGTGGCCAAGGCCAAGGCCTTGCTTGCCGAGGCCGGGCATCCCGACGGATTTGACACGCAGCTGTTTGCCATGAACACCGATCCCAACCCGCGCATCGCGCAGGCCATTCAGCAGGATCTGGCGGCGGTCGGCATCAAGGCCGGCATCCAATCGCTCGCGCAGGCCAACGTCATCGCCGCCGGCGGCGACAAGGCCGGTGCGCCGATGATCTGGTCCGGCGGCATGGCCTGGATCGCCGACTTCCCCGATCCGTCGAACTTCTACGGCCCGATCCTCGGCTGCGCTGGTGCCGTCCCGGGCGGCTGGAACTGGTCGTGGTATTGCAACAAGGAGCTCGACGCCAAGGCGGCCGAAGCCGACTCCATCGTCGACCCGGCCAAGGCTGGCGACCGCGCCAAGATGTGGAGCGAGATCTACGGCAAGATCATGGAAGACGCGCCCTGGGCACCGGTCTTCAACGAGCAGCGGTTCACCATGAAATCAACCCGCATGGGTGGCGCCGACAACCTCTATGTCGACCCGGTCCACATCCCGATCAACTACGACAATGTGTATGTGACCGATGTGCAATAACTGCGACTACACCATCCACGGGCGCCACCATCATTTCGGCTGGGACAATTCCTTTGTCCCGACCGAACGGGTGGCGCCAGGGTCGACGATCGAGTTCCAGTGCCTGGACTCGTCCGGCGGGCAGCTGACGATGGAGAGCACCGTCGACGACGTTGCTTTGCTCGACTTTGCCAAGGTGAACCCGGTCACTGGGCCAATCTATGTCGACGGGGCAGAACCGGGCGATGCCCTGAAAATCACCATCGAGGCGTTCAAGCCGTCAGGCTTCGGCTGGACGGCGAACATCCCGGGATTCGGTCTGTTGGCGGATGACTTCTCTCAACCGGCACTGAATATCTGGAAGTACGACGCCGCCTCGCTCGAACCGGCGCTGTTCGGCAAGAGCGGCCGGGTGCCGCTCAAGCCCTTCGCCGGCACCATCGGCAATGCCCCGGCTGAGCCGGGTCTGCATTCGGTGGTCCCGCCGCGGCGCGTGGGCGGCAATCTGGACATCCGTGATCTCGCCGCCGGCACGGTTCTCTACCTCCCTGTGGAGGTCGCGGGCGCGTTGTTCTCGGTCGGCGACACGCACGCCGCGCAAGGCGATGGCGAGGTCTGCGGCACGGCGATCGAGAGCCCCATGAACGCCGTGCTGACGCTCGATCTGGTCAAGGATGCACGGCTGCGGACGCCGCGTTTCACAACGCCCGGTCCGGTGTCGCGGCATCTCGACGCCAAGGGCTACGAGGTGACAACCGGTATCGGGCCGGATCTGATGGACGGCGCCAGGAGCGCCGTTTCCCAGATGATCGACCTGCTCTCCGGCCGCTACGGCATGGATCCGGTAGATGCCTATATGCTCGTCTCGGTTTGCGGTGACCTGCGCATCAGCGAGATCGTCGACATGCCCAACTGGGTGGTTTCGTTCTACTTCCCCCGCTGCGTCTTTGAATGAAGGTGGAGGACATCAAACGATCCGGGCAGGCCGCCGCGGAGAGTGGCTCTGTCAGACCGGTACTCAGCGTCTCAGGTCTGAGCGTCGCCGTGCGCGGCGAGGAGGGCGAGCGCGACGTCGTTTCCGACCTGACATTCGGCCTGATGCGCGGCGAAACGCTTTGCATCGCCGGCGAGTCCGGTTCCGGCAAGTCGATGACGGCGCTGGCCATCATGGGCTTGCTGCCGCAGCCGGCGGCACGCATCGGATCAGGCTCCATCCGGCTCGGCAATCAGGATCTCGCGGCTCTCAGCGAGAGCGGCATGCGCCGCATCCGCGGCGACCGTATTGCCATGATCTTTCAGGAACCGATGACATCGCTCAATCCGGTTCTGTCCATTGGGCGGCAGCTCACGGAGGCGATCGAGGCACACACCTCGCTGTCGCGCTCCAACTCGCGGCTGAGGGCGCTCGAGGCGCTGAAGGCAGTCCGAATTCCGGATGCCGAACGGCGGCTCGAGCACTATCCGCACGAACTGTCAGGCGGCATGCGCCAGCGCGTGATGATTGCCATGGCTCTGGCCCTGAACCCGGACGTGCTGATCGCCGATGAGCCGACGACCGCCCTCGATGTTACGGTTCAGGGCGAGGTGCTGGAGCTGCTGCGCGACCTCCAGCGCGAGCACGGCACCAGCGTCATCCTGATCACGCACGACATGGGCGTCGTCGCCGAGATGGCGGACCGCGTCATCATCATGCGCGATGGCCGGATGATCGAGCAGGGCAGGGCGGCTGACATCTTCAATCGCCCGCAGGCCGACTATACACGCGAGCTTCTGGCCGCCGTGCCGCGTATCGGCGGCGGACGGACGGCCGAAGGCCGACAAGATGCCGCCAACATGCCGGCCGAGCTTGTATCTGTCAGCGATCTTCACGTCCGCTTCGACCTGCACGGCGGCTTCTTCGGCCGCGTTGACCGCAGGGTGCACGCGGTCGAAGGCGTGAGTTTCTCGATCGCGCCGCACGAAACCCTGTCGCTGGTCGGCGAATCGGGCTGCGGCAAGTCGACGACGGCCAAGGCGATCGCCGGACTAGTGCCTTTCACCGGCAGCATTTCAATCGGCGGCCACGACCTGTCGGCGCTCAGCCGCAAGGAGCGCAAGGCTGTCCGCCGCAATGTGCAGATGATCTTTCAGGATCCCTTCGCGTCCCTCGACCCGCGCATGCGGGTCGGCGATCTCGTCGCCGAGCCTCTGCTGATCCACGGCCTCGGCGACAGAGAGCAACGGCATGCCCAGATCGCCGCCCTGTTCGAACGCGTCGGCCTCTCCGCTGACCAGATGGAGCGCTATCCCCACGAATTCTCCGGCGGGCAGCGCCAGCGAATCTGCATTGCACGGGCGCTGGCGCTGCGACCAAAGCTGATCATTGCCGACGAGAGCGTCTCTGCTCTCGACGTGTCGGTGCAGGCGCGCGTGCTAAGATTGCTGAAGGAGCTGCAGCGCGAATTCGGCGTCGCATATCTCTTCATCTCGCACGACATGGCGGTGGTCGAGAACATCTCCGATCGCGTGGCGGTAATGTATCTGGGGCAGATCGTCGAGATGGGCACCCGCGACCAGATCTTCTCCAACCCGCGCCATCCTTACACAAAGCGGCTGATCGAAGCCGTTCCGGTTCCCGATCCAGGCCGGCGCCGCGCCAGGTTCGCCCGTTTGGACAGCGAAATTCCAAGCGCTGTGCGACGCATCGGTGACGAGCCCCGGAAACTCAAGCTCGAAGATGTTGGCGACGGCCACCTCGTCGCCACTTGACCGAGCTTAGGCTGCCTCGTCCAGCCAATCCCGCAGAGGCTCGGGGACAGCTGCATATGTGATGTTCGAGCGGCGGAAAATGATCGGCGATGGCGCTGCCGCGGCAGCGCCGTTCGGCGATGCCGAGTTGGCAAGATCACCCGTTTACATCTGACATGTTAGCGTGCTAACGCTACGTCCACATGGATTTCAACGGAGATCGCATTGGCTTCCCGCTTTGGTCTTTCGGTTGCCCTGACCACACCCTTCGACCCGTCGGGGCAGATAGCGCTCGCGCCGATGATCGCGCATGCCCGAGCCTGCCTTGGCGCCGGCTGCAGCAGCGCGACGCTGTTCGGCACCACCGGCGAAGGAGCCTCGGTCGGCACCGACGAGCGACGGATCGTCACCGAGGCCATGCTGGCGGCCGGTATTCCGCCACATCAGCTCGTCGCCGGAGTGCTGGTCGATGCAGCCGAAGATGCCGCCGATCAGGCCCGGCACGCTTTGCAGCGCGGCGTTCGCAACATTCTGCTCGCTCCGCCGAGCTACTTCAAGAATGTCGGCGAGGACGGGCTGTTCGGATGGTTTTCCGCCGTCTTCACCGCACTCGGTCCGCTGGCGCGCGACGTGCTGCTCTATAACATCCCCTCAGTCACCATGGTGCCGCTCCCGCTTGGGCTGATCGGCCGGCTGCGCGCCGCTTTTCCCGCTGTGGTGGCCGGGGTGAAGGATTCCGGCGGGGACTGGAGCTACAGTGAGGCGCTGCTTGAGGCGCACGGCGATCTGGTGATCCTCATCGGCGACGAACGGCATCTGGCGAGAAGCGTGCGCCGTGGCGGACAGGGCGCGATTTCCGGCATGGCTAATTTTGTTACCGGCGAAATCCGGGCAATGGTCGAAAACGGGGGCGACGACCCACGCGTCGAAGACTTCGTGCTCGAATTGCTCAAATACCCGGTCACGCCGGCGGTGAAGGTCATGGTCGCGCGCAAGACCGGCGACGAGCGCTGGCTGGCGGTCCGCCCGCCCCTAGAGGCGATCGATCCGCAGGGACAGCGGCAGCTTGCCGCTGCCTACGACAGGCTGTTTGCGACAGAGGCGGCCTGACCGACAAGGCCGGGCTGACCGACAAGGAAGCGAGCTGAAGTGGAAGACGGCAGCGAACCGATCACTCTCCGGGAGAAGGCCTATGCCAGCTTCACGCGGCATTTGCTGGCCCGCGATCTGCGGCCGGGGCAGTTCGTGTCACAGCGCGAACTGGTCGCTTTCACCGGGCTGCCGCTGGGTGCCATTCGTGAGATCGTCCCGCGCCTCGAGGCCGAGGGATTGCTGACCACCATCCCGCAGCGCGGCATGCAGATCGCGCATATCGATATCAATCTGATCCGCGAGGCGTTTCAGTTTCGGTTGTTCATGGAACGCGAGGCAGTGGCGCTATTCACGACCAGCGCTTCTGATGCCGAACTTGCCCGCATGCGGCGCGAACATGAAGAGATGCTGGCTCAAGCTCTCGGGCAGGCGCCGACGCCGGAAATGGAAGCCAAGGCCCAGAACATCGACTGGGCGATGCACGACACCTTCATCAATGCGCTCGGCAACGAGATTATCGCCAAGGCCTATCTGGTCAACTCGGTGAAAATCCGGCTGATCCACCAGGAGCGTTTCCGCATCGACGGTCGTGTGGTGCCGGTGATGCGCGAACATTTGGCGGTCATCGAAGCCATGGAGAGCCGCAATCCGCAAAAAGCGGTTGAAGCGATCAGTCTGCATATCGACAATGCGCGCCGGCTGGCGCTCCAGATCTGAGGAAATATAGCCGCGCCGCGGTTCGCGGCGCATCCACAACGACAGCAACCGGGAGGAAGAAATGTCGTCCAATCTGTTCAACCCAACCAGGAGGCAACTCCTTGCCGGAACCGCGGCGCTAACCGCTGCCGGCCTTGTGGGGCTTCGCCCCGGCTTTGCCGCAGGCGTTGACTGGAAACGCTTTGCCGGGACGACGCTTGACGTCAATCTGGTGAAAAGCCCGCGCAGCGACACCATCCTGAAATATCTCGCCGAGTTCGAGGAACTGACCGGCATCAAGGTCAATGCCGAGGCAACGCCCGAGCAGCAGCAGCGCCAGAAGACGGTGATCGAGTTGAGCTCGGGCAAGCCGAGCTTCGACGTCGTGCATCTGAGCTACCACGTGCAGAAGCGCCAGTTCGAGAAGGGTGGCTGGCTGGCCGACATCGCCGGCTATCTCGCCGATCCGTCGCTCACCGACCCGGCGCTGGTCGAAAGCGACTTCGCCGAAGCCGGCATGCTGTTTGCCAAGGACGGCCAGGGCGTGCTGCGCTCGCTACCGTTCTCGGTGGACTACTGGATCCTGTATTGGAACAAGGAGCTGTTCGAGGCCAAGGGCCTCAAATACCCAGAGACCTTCGAGCAACTGGTGGCAGCCGCCGAAGCGCTGACCGACCCCTCGACCAATACATACGGCTTCGTCGCCCGCGGGCTCAAGAACGCAAACACGCCGGTGTGGACGTCGCTGATGCTCGGCTACGACATGACGCCGCTAGATGACAAGGGCAAGCTGCGCACCGAGGCTCCCGAGGCGATCGAGGCGGCCGCGCTCTATCAAAGATTGATGACCAAGTCCGCCCCTCCGGGCGTTACCGGGTTCAACTGGGCCGAAGCACAGTCGGCCTTCCTGCAGGGCAAGATCGGCATGTGGCTCGACGGCGTGGGCTTTGCCCCGCCGATGGAAAATCCGGAAAAATCGAGGGTGGTCGGCAAGGTCGGTTACGGCGTGATGCCCAAGGGTCCCAAGGCGCATGCCTCGGGCACCTTCGGCGACGGGATTGGCGTTACCGCCGCCAGCGAGAAGAAGGAGGCTGCCTATCTGTTCTGCCAGTGGGCGGTATCGCCAACCATGGGTGCACGGCTGTTGCAGGCCGGGGCCGGCGTTCCGTTCCGCAAATCCGTGCTGGAGGATCCCAAGGTGCGTGAAGGCGTCACCATGCCGGCAAGCTGGCTTGATGCCGTGGTCGGCTCGGGCAATATCAGTCGGCTGGCACTGCCGGTCATCATCCCCGTCACGGAATTCCGCGACATTTATGGCGTGGCGTTGACCAACATGATTGCCGGCGCCGATCCAGCCGCGGAGCTGAAGAAGGCCACCGAACAGTTCCAGCCGGTTCTCGACAGGAGCGAGCAGGGCTGATGTCGGCCACCACCCCAGAACAGACCGGGGTGACGATGCCGGTTATCGACGGGAGCCAGACGATCCGGCTGGCTCCCAACTACTGGCCTTTCGTTGTCCCCGCACTCGTCGTCGTCGGCGCCGTCATCGTTTTCCCCTGGGCTTTCACCCTGTGGATGAGCGTCAATCGCTGGACGCTCGGCCAGTCGCGGAGCTTTGCCGGGATGGAAAACTATCTCCGCCTGGCCAGCGACCCACGTTTCTGGGAATCCCTTGTTCATACGTTGACCTACACTTTCCTCTCGGTTGCAGCGCCGATGCTGCTGGGCACTCTGGCCGCCCTGATCTTCGATGCCAGGTTTCCGCTGCGCGGCTTGCTACGCGGCGTCTTCGTCATGCCGATGATGGCGACACCCGTTGCCGTCGCACTGGTTTGGACAATGATGTTCCATCCTCAGCTTGGCGTGCTCAACTACCTGCTGTCGCTGGTCGGCATCCCGGCTCAGGAATGGATATTCAACGCCAACACGGTCATCCCGTCGCTGGTTGGGGTCGAGACCTGGCAGTGGACGCCGCTGGTCATGCTGATCGTGCTTGGCGGGCTGGCCTCGGTGCCGCGCGAGCCCTTCGAAAGCGCCGAGATCGACGGCGCCAATGCCTGGCAGCAATTCCGCTATCTCACTCTGCCGATGATCGCGCCGTTCCTGATGATCGCGGTCATCATCCGCACCATCGATGCGCTGAAGAGCTTCGACATCATCTACGCGATGACCCAGGGCGGGCCGGGAACGGCGTCGGAGACCATCAACATCTATCTCTACAACACCGCCTTCTCCTACTACGATATCGGCTACGGCTCGGCCATGGCCGTGGTGTTCTTCATTGTCATCGTGGCCCTGTCGTTTGTCCTGCTGATGCTGCGCCAACGCTCGCAGTGGATCGATACGGAGGGCAAATAGATGAGTTCACGGCTGCTCAACCAGATCGGTCTGTTTTTCGCTGCCCTGGTTTTCGTTTCGCCGGCGATCCTGTTCTTCCTCTGGATGATCTCGCTGTCGCTGAAATTCGAGATCGACAACGGTGCCTATCCGCCGATCCTGATCCCCGAACGCTTCGCCTGGTCGAACTATGTAAAGGTGTTCGAGGAGAACAATTTCCTGCTCTATCTCTGGAATTCGGTTCTGGTGACCGGCACGGCGACCTTGCTGGCGCTGCTGATCGGCGTACCGGCCGGCTATGGCATCGCACGGCTCAAGGCTGAACGATCGGCGGTCGTCATCATGATCGCCCGCATGACGCCTGGGCTATCCTATCTCATCCCGCTGTTTCTGCTGTTCCAATGGATCGGGATACTCGGCACGCTGTGGCCGCAGATCATCATCCATCTGGTGGTGACGGTGCCGATCGTGGTGTGGGTGATGATCGGCTATTTCGAGACCACGCCGATGGAACTGGAAGAGGCGGCCAACATCGACGGCGCCAGCTCCTGGCAGGTTTTCCGGCTGGTTGCCCTGCCCATCGCCAAGCCGGGCATCGTCGTCGCCTTCATCCTGTCCGTGATCTTCTCGTGGAACAATTTCGTCTTCGGCGTGGTGCTCGCCAGCCGTGAGACGCGCACACTCCCGGTCGCCGTCTACAACATGCTGTCCTACGAGCAGGTCAGCTGGGGGCCGCTCGCCGCGGCGGCGCTGGTGGTGACGTTGCCGGTGCTGATCCTGACCATGTTCGCGCAAAGGCAGATCGTCGCGGGGCTGACCGCCGGCGCCGTCAAGGGCGGCTGAGGGCGCGTCCTGACATCACTCTTTTTCCAGGAAAGATCCAATGGCATCGGTAACAATCAACAACGTGCAGAAGGCCTTCGGGGCCACCAAGATCATTCACGACGTCAGCGTCGACATCGCCGACGGCGAATTCGTCATCCTGGTCGGCCCGTCGGGATGCGGAAAATCGACGCTGCTGCGCATGATCGCAGGCCTTGAGACGATCTCCGGCGGGAAGATCGCCATCGGCGAGCGTATGGTCAACAATCTGCGGGCACGGGACAGGAACATCGCCATGGTGTTCCAGAATTATGCGCTCTATCCGCATATGACTGTGGCCGACAATATGGGCTTTGCCCTCAAGATCAAGAGAGCCGATCCGGCCGACACCGTTGGCCGGGTCCGGAAGGCAGCCGGCATCCTCGGCCTGGAAAAGCTGCTTGACCGCTATCCGCGCCAGCTTTCGGGCGGCCAGCGCCAGCGCGTCGCCATGGGCCGCGCGATCGTACGCGACCCACAGGTCTTCCTGTTCGACGAGCCGCTCTCCAACCTCGATGCCAAATTGCGCGTCCAGATGCGCGGCGAGATCAAGGCCCTGCACCAGCGGCTGGGTACCACGACGATCTATGTCACGCACGACCAGATCGAGGCCATGACGATGGCCGACAAGATCGTCGTGCTGCATGACGGCCTGGTCGAGCAGATCGGCGCGCCGCTGGACCTCTACGACCATCCGGCCAACCTCTTCGTTGCCGGTTTCATCGGCTCGCCCGCCATGAACTTCATCGCCGGCCGCATCGAGGAGGGCGTGTTCCGCAGCGCCGGCGGGTTGGTCCTGCCGTTGCCGGAAGGCGCCCAGCCGGCGGATACCGCAGGACGCGAACTCGTCTACGGCATTCGCCCGGAACATATCCGGGCAACCGGGCAGGGCGTGCCGGGCACGATCACGCTTCTCGAGGCGACAGGCTCGGAAATCTTCGCCAGCGTCGACTGCTCCGGTGAAGAAATCTCCTGCCTCTTCCGAGAAAGGCTTGCGCTCAAGCAAGGCGAAGGGGTGCGGATCGAGATCGACCGCGCATGTGCGCATCTGTTCGACGCAGCAACCGGTCGGCGCATCTGACTCGGTGGTCCGGTAATGCGTCGTCGGCCTAGGTCGGCAACGCGAATTCACCGGCGAGTTCGATGGCGCGGCCTTCGCGGGCCGATCTCTGGGCGGCAACACCCATGACGACGGCCCACCAGCCGTCTTGCAAGGTCACTTCCACCTTGCCTTGTCCGCGCACCGCAGCGGTGAAGCGGGCGTGCTCGAAATAGGTCGAACCGTTATGGTCGCCTGCCTCGAGCAGCCGGGGGTCGACGGGAATCTCCAGCAGTCGTGGTCCAGGCGGATTGCGCGGACTAACGATCAACTGGGGCACTGGCGCAGGGCCAAGGTGGGTCGGCCAGAAACGGCCTGGTCCGGGCACCAGACATTCGATCTTTCCGTCGCCGCCGACAGCGCAGAGTTCCTCCTGGTAGCGGCTGCCCTCGGCAAACATGCACAGTTCCAGCATGGCGCGCGCGCCGCTCGCGAAATCAACCAGCACATAGCCATGGTCAAGGATATCCGGCCTCTCACCGCCATAGCGTTCGTCGAGATGGTTTACGGCCTGTCCAGCGCTCGCCATCACGCGGACGGGGTCCGATCCGAGGATCAGCCGCATCAGGTCGAAGAAGTGGCAGCACTTCTCGACGAACGTGCCGCCGGTGTTGCGGTTGAAGCGGTTCCAGTCGCCGACCTTGGCCAGAAACGGGAAGCGGTGCTCGCGGATCGTCAGCATGCGGATGCCGCCGGTGGCGTGGCGCGCCTGCTCGACGAATAGGGCGACGGGGGGCATATAGCGATATTCCATAGCCACCCAGACGAGCGGAAGCCGAGCTTTCAACGCCGCGATCAGCCCCTCGTCGGCGCCCTCGGTGAAGAGCGGCTTTTCCACCAGTACCGGCAGTGGTCGAAGCGCGGCGATCTGCTCCATCTGACCGAGGTGCTGGTGGTTGGGGCTGGCGATCAAGACGCAGTCCACCTCATCCATGGCCAGCAGTTCGGCGATCGATGCCGCCGATCGCGCGCCCGACGCCGTCGCCAGCGACGCCGCCAACATGCCGGGGTCCGGCTCGACGATCGCGGCCACATGCGCGTCGGGCAACAGAGCGATATTGCGGATATGCTCGCGGCCCATCATGCCGCAGCCGATGATGCCGTAGCCGATCGATGATCTGGTCACGCTGCGTCTTCCTCCGGCCTATCTGAAACGCGTGACGTACCGCGCCGCGCCCGGATCGAACCAGCTGCGGGAATATTCCGCGCTGGCGCCGTCGCCAGCCCAGGCGATACGTTCTATGAACCCCACGACCGTCCCCGGCGGTGGCCTGAATTCGAGCGGGGCCCAGTCCGGCGCGGGTGCGACGGCAACATGGTCTTCGGCGCGAACGATCGAAAAGCCGAGCGCGAGCCGGTAGTGGAGATAGAGGGATTCCGACAAATCCTCGCGCTTGAGCCGCTCGGCGCGGCTGACGTCCAGCCAGATCTCCTCGACCGCGGCCGGCTCGCCGTCGAGCCGCCGCAGCCGGCGTATACGGTGGGCTTCGCCGGCGCTGCCGAATTGCGGCATGTCGGCGGGCTTGCGCAGTCGCTCGACGGACAGCACGTCGGCGCTCGGCAGGCCGCCGCCGCCGATACGCTCCAGGCGAAAGAAAGCATAGACCCCGAGCAGGTCGCCGCGCGCCCGCACATAGTTACCCGAGCCCTGGATGCGGTCGAGAAGGCCCTTTTCGGTCAAATCTGCCAGCGCCCGCCTGAGCGTGCCGACGGCAATCCCGAGGCTCGCGGCCATCTCGCGCTCGGGCGGCAGCCGCGCCCCGTCGGCCAGCCGTCCGGCCGCGATTTCGCGGATCAGCATTTCGCTGGTCTGCAAGTGCACAGGCAAGGGCCCGCGCATCTGGCTGGATCGGTGGCCGGGGTCCGCCCTTGTCAAATGCATCCGGTGTCCAATCGCATCCCGGTTTCGGGTTTGGCTCAAATTGATCCAGTATTGATCTACACCAAAACGAATGCTAAGCAAGCCCTATTCGCAGCTCCGGACCTCTTTGAAGAATGGCCCGGGCTTCTTTTTTGAAGAGTGGCAATGAGCATCGTCCCAATCACCTCGCCGGATCTCGATGCAGCCGAAGTCTCGTGGTTCGCCGCACTCTGCTCGGACGACTATCGCTATCTCGGTGTGCCGCACGGCGCGTTGCGCTCGAGCTGGGCGCATTGCTCCGAGATCGTGAAGACGTCCGAGGAACTAGGTTTCCGCAACATCTTGTGTCCGTCGTCCTATCAGGTCGGCCAAGACACGCTGAGCTTCGTAGCCGGCTGCGCGCCGATCACCTCGAAGATCAATCTGCTCGCCGCTGTGCGCTGCGGCGAGATGCAGCCGATCATGCTGGCGCGCACGATTGCGACGCTGGATCACATGCTGGAAGGCCGGCTGACGGTGAACATCATTTCGTCTGACTTTCCGGGCGAGACGGCCGACAGCGCCTACCGTTATCAGCGTTCGCGCGAGGTTGTGCAGATCCTGCGCCAGGCCTGGACCAGGGACAGCATCGATTTCGAGGGCGAGGTCTATCGCTACAAAGGACTCTCGACGGCGCCAGCGAAGCCCTATCAGCAAAATGGCGGCCCGCTGCTCTATTTCGGCGGTTATTCGCCCGACGCGCTCGAGCTTTGCGCCGAACAGTGCGATGTCTACCTGATGTGGCCGGAAACCAGGGAGGAACTTGCCGGCCGCATGAAGGCCGTCCACGAACGCGCCGAGCGCCATGGGCGGACGCTCGACTACGGCCTGCGCGTCCACATGATCGTGCGCGATACCGAGGCCGAGGCAAAGGAATATGCCCGGGAGCTGGTTTCGAAGCTGGACGACGAGCAGGGCAGGGCGATCCGCGAGCGCGCGCTCGACGCCCGATCGCTCGGCGTATCGCACCAAGCCAGGAACCGCCAGATCGCCGATGCCGAAGGCTATGTCGAGCCGCATCTGTGGACGGGCGTCGGGCGGGCGCGCTCTGGTTGCGGCGCGGCGCTCGTGGGCTCGGCCGATCAGGTTCTGTCGGAAATCGAGACGTATATGAAGATGGGGATCCGCGCCTTCATCTTTTCCGGCTACCCGCATCTCCACGAGGCGCGTCATTTCGGCACCAAGGTGCTGCCCCAGCTCAAGACATGCTCGCTCCCGCACGCCTATGGCCGTGTGCCGGAACGGACCCCGGCGACACCATTGGGAACGGGGGAGCGTCGCTGATGGAGCATGTCGTGTGCGATCCACGCCTTTTGCGCAATGCCTTCGGGCGCTTCGCCACCGGCGTCACGGTCGTCACCACCGGCACGGCCGACGGCCCGGTCGCAATCACTGCCAACAGCTTCTCATCCGTGTCGCTCGATCCGCCGCTGGTGCTCTGGTCTATCGGCCGCCACTCGCGCCGGTTCGAAGCCTTCGCCAATTCCGCGCACTACGCCATTCACGTGCTGGCGGAAGATCAAATCGATCTGTGCTGGCGTTTTTCGAAGTCGGGGACGGACTTTGCCGATCTTGACCTGTCGTGGAGCGAGCACGGCGTGCCATTGCTGCCGCGCGCACTGGCGCGGTTCGAATGCAGCGTCGCCGACCGCTTCCCGGCTGGCGACCATATGATCCTGCTTGGACGTGTCCTTGAACTGCAGACGCAAGAGGGTTTGCCGCTGCTCTTTGCTGGCGGCAAGTCGCGCGCTCAAGAGGCCAGTTGATGACCGCCGGCGCCGCTTCGGGCTGGTGCCGTCGACTGGCGCACCACGAGATTGCAGGCAAGTTCGACGCGACGCGGCGGCGACCCCGAATGGGCCATATCGTCGAGCAGCAGGCTAAGCGCCGCCGATCCGATCTCGCGCATGGGAATGTGCATCGCCGTCAGCGGCGGGTTGCAGAAGGCAGCGAGCGGCAAGTCGTCCATACCGACCACGGACACATCGCCAGGCACCGAATATCCGGCCTCCTGGACGCCGGCGATGGCACCAAACGCCAAGCTGTCGCCGGCCGTCAGCACGGCGGTGAAATCGAGGCCACGGGCCGCGATGCGCTCGGTCACGGCCCTGCTCGCAAGTTCCGGCAGCCAGTCCTGCACCTCAACCACGAAGTCGTCGAAGCCGGCAATTCCGGCTGTGATCAGCGCGTCGCGCCAACCTTCGTAGCGCCGCTCGATCGTGCGCCGGCCACGCCGCATCAGGAACAGGATGCGGCGGTGGCCGAGGCCGATCAGATGCTGCGCCGCAAGCATGGCGGCAGAGCGATTGCAGGGCGTCACGCTCGAATGGCGCATCGAGGGATCGTCGCCGTTGACGAGCACGATCGGCTTGGCGAATCCGGCTGTCAGCGTCAGCACATCGTCATCGTCCAGCGTCAGAAACAGGCAGCCGGCGACGCTGTCGTCGCGCTCGGATTCACGCAGCAGCGCGATTTCGTCCTCGGGCGCCGAAACCGGCCGGGTCACGAGTTCGACGCCCAGCAACCGGGCGCGCTCGTTGAGTCCATCAAGGACATGGTAGGTGAACTGATTGCGGGCACTGTCCACCATTGCCACGCTCCTTGCGGCCAGGATGACCTTGCGGCCGGCAACCGAGGCGGGAATGGCATAGTTCATCGACTTCGCCGTTTCGATGATCCTGGTGCGAAGCTCGTCCCTCACGCCGCCGACGCCGCTCAGCGCACGGGAGGCGGTGCTGACCGACACGCCGCAACGCGCCGCTATCTCTTCAAGTCGAATGCGGCGGCTGGGGCGGCCGCGCTTGCCCTGGATATTCATCCGCTCCGTCACCTCCGGCAAAGTCATCCGATTAATGCAAAAAATTTTCAGATTGCGCAAGAAAAATGGCTGTGAAACAGTTCCGATGAAGCGGGAGAAACGGGAGGAGTGATGCCGCTATCGGCCGAACGCCTGAATTCCGTGCTTGCCAGCCTTGTGGCCGGCATGACCGGCTTGCGTCATGACGGGCGGTTCCATGAGCCGAATCTCGACGGCACGCCGGGCGACTATGTCAGCTTCGACAGCTGGGAATGGCCGCAAGGCGTCGGGCTCTACGGGCTGATTCGGCTGTGGGCGCAGACCGGCGACGATCGGCTGCTGCAGACGATCGAGGCCTGGTACGACCGACGCATCGCTGCCGGTCTCCCTGCGATGAACGTCAACACCACCGCGCCCCTTTTGGCGCTAAGCGAATTGTGGCGGCGCCGGCGCCAGCCGCGCTTCGAGCCGGTGCTGCGCGAATGGGCCGAGCGGGTGGCCACCGCCTTGCCACGGACGCCCGAAGGCGGTTTCCAGCATGATGTTTCGGACCGGGTCAACGACGACGAATTGTGGGACGACACGCTGTTCATGGTGGCGCTGTTCCTCGCATCCTACGGCCAGGCTGCCGGCCAGCGTCGCTTCGTCGAGGAAGCAGAAAGGCAATTCCTGGTCCACGCCCGTTATCTCGCTGACCCGGCATCAGGGCTGTGGTTTCACGGCTGGACGTTCGCGGGACGGCACAATTTCGCCCGCGCGCGTTGGGCGAGAGGCAATGCCTGGATTACCGTCGGCATCCTGGAACTGGTGGAGTTCGCCGAAATTGCACCTTCGGTCCGGGCCTATCTGCTCGGCGTGCTGGACACGCAGATCAACGCCCTGCTCGAGGTGCAGGCAGGTTCGGGCGCATGGCACACTCTGCTCGACGACCCGACATCTTACGAGGAGATTTCCGCCACGGCCGGCTTCGGCTACGGGTTGATGAAGGCCGCGCGGCTCGGAATCGGCTCGACAGAGTGCCGTGCCGCCGGCCTCCGCGCCTTGGAAGCCGTGGTAGCCAACATCGATGACAAAGGTGTGGTGGCGAACGTGTCCTATGGCACACGCATGGGCGCCGACCTGCAGTTCTATCGCGATATACCCATCCATCCGACGGGCTACGGGCAGGCGCTGGCCATTCTGTGCCTGACCGAAGGGGCGCGTCATCTGCAGTCGAAGGTGGAGGCGGCATGATGCGGACGCTCTATGGCGCGTCGCCGGGCGATATTGCCGGCATGGACACGGACCGGCTGAGGGCCGAGTTCCTCGTCGACGGCTTGTTCCGGCCTGGCGCGATCGAATTCGTCTACACCCATGTCGACCGCATGATCGTCGGTGGCGCGGTGCCGCTGGCCAACCCGCTGGCATTCGGCGACGGGGCCGAAGTCGGCACCCCGCTCTTCTTTGACGCGCGCGAGATGGGCATCGCCAATCTCGGCGGCAATGGCACGGTCGCGGTGGACGGCCGGCGCTTTCACGTGGCTAACCGCGACATCGTCTATGTCGGACGCGGAGCGCGTGAGGTGACGCTGGAGAGCGACGATCCGGAGAGGCCGGCACGCTTCTACATGAACTCGGTGCCGGCTGGCGCCGATATTGCGCACCGTCTCATCGTCAGCAGCGAAGCCAGGCCGCTTGTGCTCGGCGAGGAGGCCCGTGCGAACAGGCGCACGCTGCGTATGTACATCCATCCCGAAGTGGCCCCGTCCTGCCTCTTGCTGATGGGGATCACCGACCTCGCGCCGGGCAGTGTGTGGAACACCATGCCGCCGCATCTGCATGAGCGGCGCATGGAAGCTTATTGCTATTTCGACCTCGCCGAGGCCGACCGTGTAATCCATCTGATGGGCCGGCCAGACAAGACGCGCCACCTGATGGTCGCTGACGGCGACGTCGTCCTGTCGCCTGCCTGGTCTATCCATATGGGTGCCGGCACCGGCCCTTATGCCTTCGTCTGGGGCATGACCGGCGAGAACCAGGCCTACACCGATGTCGATCCAGTTGCCGTGAAGGATTTGCGATGAGCGAGGCCGCGCAAAGCGTTCGGACGGATTTTACGCTGCGCCGGCCGCTCATGGCGGGGCAGCCAATCGTCTATTGGCGGCTCGGGTCTATCGCCGAGCAACGCTACGACGTGGCCGACCAGCCCATGCAAGGCGAGATGGATCCCTTCTTCTTCCTGACCAAGCACAAGAATTTCATTCCCCACGAATATCCGTGCCGCACGCAGTTCGCAGCGGAACGACGCGGCAAGCGACCACAGGTCAGCGCCGAATTCGGCGCCGAGCGCATCTGGCTGCCCTTCGCCTCGCCGCGCATCGACCTATCGGGCTTCTGGTTCCGGCCGACGGTGCTTGGAACCTGGGCCGAGACCACCATCGAGGCTGCCTCGACTGGCGAGGCGCTGGTGCGGCTGCGCACATGCGGCGGCGCCACACTCTTTGCCAATGGCGAGGAAGCCGGCTGGATGGCGCCCTACGGCCGCAATCTGGAAAGTGCCGAGCACTTCAAGATCGCGCTGCGGGCCGGCCGTAACGACATTCGCGTGTGGTTCGACGATCTCGCCGAGCGCGACGCCCGCTACTATTTCCAGCTCGATTATCTATCCGGTCCGGCTGCTTCGGTGGCACTGCGGATCGAAGTCGAGAGCGGCGTTGCCGATGCGATAGAAGCAGCCCTTGACGACATGCATTTCGACCGTCCCGCCTATGACGGCGGCGAGGTGGCGCTCGTCACCGGGGTGGCCCTGCCGCGCGACGCGCAAGTCGAGATCGAGATCGAAGGCGATTTCATGTCGATCGAGACGCCGGTGCGCTTCGCCTTCGATCTGCCGGCGGGCCAGACGCGGCTGCCGATCGCCGATACCGAGCAGCTGCCGGCCGACTTTCGCCATTTCAAGGTGGCGCTGACGGTCGCAGACCATGCCGTATCGCGTGTCTTCGGCGTCGAGATATGCCACACGCGCCGTCAGGGCGATGCGCCGGAAACGCTTACCGCGCGTATAGATGAAGCCCTGCGCGAGGTCGCCGGTCACGCCGAGGCCGATACGGTGCGCGCGCTGGCGCGCCTGGCGATCGGACAGCAGGGCGCCGAGACCGACGCCATGATCTCCGGCACGCTGCCGGCGATCGAGGATTGTCACGATTGCGCCGACTTCATCCTGGTGCCGCTGCTGTGGTGCCGCAAGGCCTATGGCGATCGGCTGGAAGCGAGCCTGCGCGCGCGCGTCGACAACGCCATCCTCGGCTATCGCTACTGGATGGACGAGCCCGGCAATGATGTGCAGTGGTACTTCTCCGAGAACCACGCGCTGCTCTTCCACACCGCCGCCTATATTGCCGGGGGCCTGTTGCCTGATGTGCGGTTCGTGCGGTCGGGCCGCCTTGGCCGCGAACAGTCCGCGGTTGGAGCAGCGCGTGTACGCGCCTGGCTCGACCATTTCGAGGCATGGGAGATGGCCGAGTTCAACTCGGCGCCTTATTTCCCGATCGACCTCAAGGGCCTGTGCGCGCTCTACGCGCTGGCCCCGGACAAGGACATCGCCGAACGTGCCGGCAAGGCAATCATACGCCTGCTTGAACTCGTCGCCCGCTCGGCGCATCGCGGCATCCTCACCGGGGCGCAGGGCCGCTCCTATGAGCACACGCTGCGCGCCGCGTGTTCCCTGGAATTATCCGGCATCTGCCGCATGCTTTGGGGCAAGGGCAACTACGGCATGCGCTTTCACGCGCTGCCGCAGCTGGCACTCTGCCTGCGGGATCACGATTTGAGCGTTCCGGACGGGTTGGCAGCCATTGCTTCCCTCACCGACGATACGGCGTGGGAATGGACTTTTGCGCAGGGACAAAATCGCTTCGCGCGGCTCTACCACTACAAGACGCGCGACCATGCGATGGGCAGCGCCGCTGGCTACCGCTGGAACCAATGGGGTTATCAGGAGACCGTCATTCACGCCCGGCTGGGCAAGAATCCGGATGCGCAGATCTGGATCAACCACCCCGGCGAAGTGCTGCAGTCGGGATATGGCAGACCATCATATTGGGGTGGCTCAGGCACGTTGCCCCGCCTTCACCAATACCGCGACCTCGCCGTCGTCAGCTTCTCCTGCTCGGATGAACAGCCCGACTTCACGCACGCCTGGTTTCCCGTACGTGCCTTCGATGCCGTGCAAGTGGGTGGCGATCGGGCGTTCGCGCAATCGGGCGACGCCTTCGTCATGCTGAAGACGGATGTTCCGCTCACGCAGGTAGTGGCCGGCCCGACGGCCGGCAACGAGTTGCGGGCGGCGGGACGCAGGACGACATGGATCATTCGCCTCGGTGACCGGAATGCCAATCGGCCGGCCCTCGACGCCTGGACTGCCGTTTTTGGGGACCTGTCGGTGCGGTCGGGTCCCGACGGCGAGTTGATCGTCGAGGATCCGGAATACGGCACGGTGCATTTCCTCGCCGACGCAAGGATCGTGGCTGAGGGACGTACACTCGATCCGGCCAACTGGACCGTGCGCGGTGAGGCGATGCGCATGAAGCACAGAGAGTAGGGAGGAGATCGGCTGCGACGCTCAAGAGGAGGAGGGCGTAGCAGGCTTGAACCATCGGGGCGCCGCCCCGCTAAAGGAGGAGACGAAGCATGAATAAGACCCGCACTTTGCTGGCCGCGCTATCGGTCAGCCTGCTCGCATCGACCAGCGCGTTTGCCGGCGACGTGCGCATCATGTGGTATTCGGACGGTGTCGAGGGCGATGTCATCCAGGACATTCTGAACCGCTTCATGAAGGACAATCCCGACATCCACGTCACGCTCGACAACGTCGCCTACAAGGTGATCCAGGAGCAGTTGCCCATCCAGCTCGAAGCCGGCCAGGGTCCGGACATCGCCCGCGTCACAAACATCAAGGAGCTTGCCCAGCACTGGCTCGATCTCAGGCCACTGGTGGCCGATCCGAAATATTGGGAGGACAATTTCGCTGACACGCTGGACTGGATGCGCCCCGACGGCTCCAACGCCATCCCGGGTTTCATGACCCAGCTCACGCTCACCGGCGGCTTCGCCAACAAGACGCTGTTCGAACAGGCCGGCGTGCCGCTGCCCGGTGACAAGGCGACCTGGGACGACTGGATCAACGCCGCCGCCGAGGTGGCGAAGAGCCAGCAGCTTCCGGCTGCCTTCGCCATCGACCGTTCCGGTCACCGCATTTCGGGCCCGAATGTCTCCTTCGGAGCGAACTATATCGGCCCCGATGGCATGCCGGCGAAAGTGGACGACGGCACCAAGGCTTTCGTCGGCGGGCTCGTCGACTGGACCGCCAAGGGCCTGATGCTGAAGGATACCTGGGTTTCGGCGGCAGGCTCGACCTATCGCGCGGCCGCCGACGACTTCATCAACGCCCAGATCCCGTTTTATTATTCGGGCAGCTGGCAGGTCGCCAATCTATCGACCAAGATCGGCGATAGTTTCGACTGGGTGGCGACCGGCTCGCCTTGCGGTACCGCAGGCTGTTCGGGCGTGAAGGGCGGCGCGGCGCTGGTCGCCATCAAATACACGAAGAATCCCAAGGACGTCGCCAAGGTCATGGATTATCTAGCCCGTGAAGACGTGGTAAAAGAGTTCAGCGAGCGCACACTGTTTCTGCCCGCGCACAAGGGCGTCGTAGACAAGGGCGGGCTGAAATGGGTCTCGGCCGACAAGAACGTCGGTCCGGCGCTCGACAAGTTCGTCAAGGCGGCGGGTGAAACCCTGCCGGCGGCCGATGCGCTGCCGCCGTGGAAGTGGGCCAACGCTTACTTCGCCGCGCTGGTGACGCGCGTCAGCCAGGTGATGGCCGGCGAGCTCAGCCTCGACGATGCCTGGGGCAGGATCGACCAGGATATCGCCGACAAGGTTGCCGAGGCGAAGTGACCGCCGCCGCGACACTGAAGGCATGGATTGGCGCCGCCCTCGCGGCGCCGGTCGTGTGGCTGGCGTCGATCGTCAACGTGCCGCTGAAGTTCTGGCAGCGAGCGACGGGCACCGGCGGCATGGCCGCGTTCTTCCTCGCCCCAAACATGGCGATCTTCGGCATTTTCGTCCTGGTGCCGATGATCATCAACTTTTTCTATTCGGCCACGTCGGGAACGGCCTACTTCCTGCAGGACCGAACCTATGTTGGGCTCGAGCAATATCAGCGCCTGCTCGATTGCGGCAACTACCTGGACACTGCCACTTGCCACGAGGATCTCTTCTGGAAGGCCGTGCACAATACCGGCCTGTTCGTCGTCGTGCAGGTGGCGCTGATGACGGTCGTGTCGATGGCGACAGCGTTGATCCTCAACCGCGAGATCGTCGGGCGCAGCTTCTGGCGCGCGGTGTTCTTCTTTCCGGTGCTGCTGTCGCCCGTCGTCACCGGCCTGATCTGGCGTTGGATCCTGCAGCGCCAGGGCCTGCTCAACCTGATCGTCCATGATCTGGGCGGCGAGCCGCACAATTGGCTGACAGACCGTTTCTGGGCTTTCACCGCCGCGGTCAGCGTTTCGGTTTGGGCACATATGGGCTTCTATACGCTGATCTTGCTTGCCGGATTGCAGGCGATCCCGCGCGACCTTTACGAAGCGGCCGAGATGGACGGCACGAAGCCGGCGCGGGTGTTCTGGCGCATCACGCTGCCGCTGCTGATGCCGAATCTGCTTGTCGTCATCGTACTGGCGCTGATCCGCGCTGTGCAGATCTTCGACGAAGTCTATGTGCTGACGGGTGGAGGGCCGGGAACCTCGACCCTCTATATCACGCAGTACATCTATGAGATCGGCTTCGCCTCCCTGCTGCGCAACCCGGGGCTGGCTTCGGCGGCTTCGATCCTGATGGGGTTGGTGCTGGTCGTGCTCACCTTGGTTCAGCTGCAGGTTGGACGCCGGGGTGAGCGGAAAGGAGCCCGCGAATGAGCGGCGTGATGACATTCCTGACCCGCCGGCGCGGCGGTCGCGGCTGGCACTGGACGGATATCGTGAGCTGGCTGTGGCTGCTCGGCGGCGTTGTCATCATGTTCGGCCCGGCCGTCTGGCTGGTGGGTTCGTCATTCAAGACGCCGGCACAGCTCGCCGAGTTCCCGCCGACCATAATGCCTTATGTCAGCCAACACGCGAGGGTCGAAGGCTACGACAAGCCGCTGACCCTCTACAGGGTGAAGTTGCCGGATGGTTCGACCAAGGTGCTGGCCGAGGTGCGGCGCATCGGCATCGTGGCGCAAATGGTGGATCCGCAGGCGCCGAACGATATCGTGAAGGTCAACATCGCCGACCGGCAGCCGGTGCGCGAAATCGGCTTCGCGACGGAGAATTACACCGAGCCCTTCGTCCATTTCGACTTCCTGCGCTATCTGCGCAATTCGGTTTTTGTGACGGCAATGGCAACGCTGATCACGCTGCTCACCAATTCGATGGCCGCCTTCGCCTTGTCGAAATACAAGTTCCGCGGTCGCGATCTGACGATGCTTGTGATCGTCGGTACGCTGATGGTGCCGCTGTCGGTCATCCTGGTGCCGCTCTATTCGGTTGTGGGCGCCGTCGGACTGCTCGATTCGCTGTGGGGCGTGATCTTGCCGACCGTGGCGACGCCAACCGGCGTCTTCCTGCTGCGCCAATATATGCTGACTATCCCCGACGAGCTGCTCGATGCGGCGCGCATGGACAACGCTTCCGAATGGCAGATCTACTGGCGCATCGTATTGCCGCTTGCAGCACCGGCGCTCGCCGTGCTGGCGATCTTCTCGGTCGTCTGGCGCTGGAACGACTTTCTGTGGCCGCTGGTGGTGCTGTCGCGCAAGGAACTCTACACACTCCAGGTCGGCCTCAACACCTATGCCGGCCAGCTAAACGTGCAGTGGCACTACATCCTGGCGATGACCGTGGTGACGATGATCCCCGTCGTCCTCGTCTTCGTCTTCCTGCAGCGTTACATCACTTCCGGCATTGCCGGCACCGGGCTGAAGTGAGGATGTCATGGGACGGATAACGCTGACCAACATTGATCGCGCTTACGGCAAGATGAAGATCTTGCACGGTATCAACCTCGACGTCGGTGACGGCGAGATGCTGGTCCTCGTCGGCCCGTCGGGTTGCGGCAAGTCCACGCTGCTGCGGTTGATTGCCGGGCTCGATCGGCCGACCGACGGCAAGGTCGAGATCGACGGGGTCGACGTCACCAACGTTTCGGCCGCGCAACGCGGTCTGGCGATGGTGTTCCAGTCTTACGCGCTCTACCCGCACATGAGCGTGCGCCAGAACCTCGCCTTCGGGCTTGAAAACATTCGTATGCCGAAGGCCGAGATCGACGCGCGGATCACGGAAGCGACGCGCATGCTGGAAATTGCTCCCTATCTAGACCGCCGGCCCGGTCAATTGTCGGGCGGCCAGAAGCAGCGCGTGGCGATCGGCCGTGCGGTGGTGCGCAATCCGACCGCCTTTCTGCTCGATGAACCGCTGTCCAACCTCGATGCCGAACTGCGCATCACCATGCGCGCTGAACTGGCGGGCCTGCACCGGCGGCTGGCAACCACGATGGTCTACGTCACCCATGACCAGATCGAGGCGATGACGCTGGCGGACCGCATCGTGGTCATGCGCTCGGGGCGGATCGAACAGGTCGGCCGGCCGCTCGATCTCTACAACGCGCCGGCCAACCTGTTCGTCGCCGGCTTCATCGGCGCGCCGCGGATGAACCTGCTGCCGGTGAAGGTGCGTTCGGCAAGCGGCGCCGAGGTGCGTGTCGAAGGTCCAGGCGGGCTGTCGGCCTCGATCGCCGCCGACGGGGTCGCGCTGAAACCGGGAGACGACGCGACGCTTGGCATCCGGCCACACGACATCCAACTTTCGAATGGCAGCAAGGGATCGGTGGAAGCGCGGGTAACGCTGGCCGAGGCGTTGGGACCGGAAACCGTTGTCCACGCCACCATTGCCGGCGACGGCAAACTTATCGCCGTTCTCAAGCAGCAGGGCGTTGAAACGCAAGGGCCGCCGATCAACCTCGCTCTGCCGCCGGAGCGCATGCATCTCTTCGATGCCGCCGGGCTGCGTGTCGCACCGCGTTAGCCGGCGGCAAGATAGCGGGTTGCTTTTCATGAACCGTCGCAACTGCGCACAGCGAACGCGTTGCGCGCTTGTCAAAATAGGTGAACGTTAAGACAACCGAACGCTTCAAGAGGGCGCCCTCTGCGATCATTGCTGCCAGGGTCTTCGGCAATACGGAGGTTCGCGCCGGCACGTTCGCGCGCCTGAATCCGGCTGACTGATAATACGACCTGTGCTGAGGTTCAGTACGAACTACCGATCAGGTTCTGTTGTCCGGCTTCGTCATCCAAAGGACCGGGATGCGCCCGATCACGCTTGCGCCATTTGGCATTCTGCTCTTCGCAGGCGCGATGTGGCTGCTGTCCGCTTCGACGAGCGGTAGCGGATCACCGGACCTGACCCTTGCTCTGCTGCTGCGAGGATTCGGCCTCGGCCTTCTGTTCGTGGCACTGACGCTGGTTACGCTGCAGGGCCTTGCCGCCAATGCGCTGCCGTTTGGCATCGGGCTATTCAACTTCGGCAAGCAGGTGGGCGGTCTGACCGGCACAGCCCTCTTGCAAACGTATATTGATCACCAGAATGTCCACAACCGGACGATACTGGCGTCCCACCTCGTCAATGGAGATCCAGCCGTAGACCAGCGCTTGAAAGCAACTGCGAACGCTCTGGCGAACAGTGTCGACAGCACTGCGGCGACAAAGGCCGCCCTGCCGCTGCTGCAGCGCGCGCTTGAGAAGCAGGTCGCCACGATCTCGTTCGACGAAGCTTTCTCCTCGTCCTGCTGTTCGCGGTCGCTGCGCCCTGTCTCATTCTGTCTCATTGTCGCCAAACAATTGCTCGGCCGCCAAGCCGCTCCGCAGAACTAAAACCGCGTCCACGCCCTATACTTTGGAACAGATGTATTGGTCGGGAGAGCCATCCAGATTATCTCATGAGCCGTGTTAACCGGACGAGACAGGGATGACGAATGCAGAGGTTTTTCCGGCTTCACTCTGCAGCCGACGAAGAGGCAGCCGAGCGTCTTACCTGTCCGGCTCGTATTCCCAGTGGTAGGTGTTGATGCATCGATCCGCGTCGCTCCTCGCGCGAGGCCATCGTTAGGGCCCCCCGTAGCGGCGATATCTCCGCGCAATGCATGGATTTCCATGAGATGCAGCCGAGGCATGGCGGAACTAGATTTAGGCGGTGAGTTCGCCTGTCCAGATATTGAAAACAAGTGCTATATCAAGCGCTGACCGTCCCCAGGCTTTTTTGTCCGACAGGAGAAGCCAATGACAGCAGCGTCCAACTCACTTGGCGAAATCGATCCCGAAGCAACGCTTGCGCTGCAAATCATCGAGAGCATGCCCGGCCACGCGTGGGCAGCCGATGCCGCCGGAAGATTCACCTATCTCAGCCCAAACACCCTGGCGTTCCTCGGCAACACGCATGAGGGTCTCAACACTTCCGAAGACGACGATGAGTTCGGCTGGCGTCGAGCCGTCCATCCCGACGATTATGATCCTGTAGCCGCCAGATGGCGGCATTGCCTCGAAACCGGCGATCCCTATGATACCGAGCATCGCCTGCGGCGCGCCGATGGCGTCTATCGCTGGTTTCGAAGCTCAGGACGACCATTTCGCGATAGCCAGGGGCGCATCGTTCAATGGTACGGCACGACAATAGACATTGAGGACCAGAAGCGGGCCGAGTCAGCATTGCGTGACCGGGAGCGGGAACTCTCGCAGCTCGTGGACATGGTCCCGAGTCACATCTGGCGGCTCGATCCCGACGGCGAGCCGATCTTCTTCAATGGGCGCATGGTCGACTTTCTCGGCCTCGATGTAGCGGATCTGGACCGACCGGGCATGAGCCGGCTGGCGGTGATGATACAGGCCGCCGTTCATCCGGACGACGCGGCAGCATTCGGCGATGCACTCCGTGGTTGCTTCGCTACCGGTGCGAGCTTCGCGATGCGCTATCGCCTGCGCCGTGCCGATGGCGTCTATCGCTGGATGTCGAGCCGGGCGGAGCCGATGCGCGATGACGCTGGCCGCATCGTCCAGTGGTACGGCCTCTGTCACGACATAGACGATCAGATGCACACCGAAGCGGCGTTGCGGCAGAGCGAGCAGCAACTTCAGCACATGATCGACGCGGTGCCGGTCCGCATCTGGAGTGTGATGCCGACCGGCGGGCCGGTCTACTTCAACAAGCGATACCAGGACCATTTCCGCTCCGTTATCGCGAACTTTGATGTGCTCGGCGAGCCGGGCATCGAAACGTTGCTGCACGAGGTGATTCATCCCGAAGATGCGCCCGAGGTGCAGCGCACGTTGTTGAGGTGTTTCGAAACTGGCGGCGGCTCCGCGATGCGGTTTCGCTGGCGCGAAAAAGACGGCACCTATCGCTGGGCTGAGTGTAGGGTCGAGCCGCGACGCGATGACGACGGAACGGTAGTGCAGTGGTACGGGGTTTCTCTCGACATCGACGATGAGGTGCGCGCGCAGGCGGCGTTGCGCAAAAGTGAGCGGCGCCTTCAGCAGCTGATCGACACCGTGCCCGCTTTGATCTGGAGTACGACACGGGAAGGGACGCCTTCCTACGTCAACAAACGGTTCACCGATGTAACCGGGGCCACGCTCCACGACATCACCGCCCCGGACGGCTCGCCGTCGCTGAGCGTGATCCATCCAGACGATATCGACACCGCACGGCAGGCGATCCGCCATTCATTCGCAACGGGCGTGCCTTACGTTCAGAGATATCGCCAGAGGCGGGCCGACGGCGGCTATCGCTGGACCGAGACTCGCGCCGAGCCGCTGCGCGACGAAGATGGCAGCATTCTCCAATGGTACGGCGTGAGCGTCGACATCCATGACCTGGTGACCACGCAAGCCGCGTTGCACGACCGGGAACGAGAGCTCTCGCAACTCGTCAACATGGTTCCGAGCTACCTCTGGCGGCTGTCTCCCAACGGTGAGCCGACCTTCTTCAACAAGCGCCTGATAGATTTTCTCGGCCTGGACATAGCGGACGCGGAAAAGCCGGACACGAGCCGGCTGGCGGCCTTCATTGCCACCGTCGTCCATCCCGACGATGCAGCCAGCCTGAGGGAAGCACTCGACAGCTGCTTTGCCACCGGCGAGCGATTCTTCATGAAGTATCGCCTGCGCCGTGCCGATGGCGTTTATCGTTGGATGGAGGGCCGTGCGGAGCCACTGCGGGACCAGGGTGGACGCATCGTCCAATGGTACGGCCTTACGCACGACATCGACGATCAGCTGCGCGTCGAAGAGGCGCTGCGCGAGAGAGAACGGGCTCTCTGGCAGCTAGTTGAAACGCTGCCGGCAATGATCGATTGCGCCGCGCCGGATGGCGAACCGATATATCGCAGCCAGCAGCTCCGCGAATTCCTCGGATACAATCTTGAGGAATTGGACGAAGCGGGAAAGTCCCGGCTGGCTGGCACACTCGACGCCGGTGTTCATCCCGACGACCTGACAGGTGTCAAAGAGAGATATGCCGATTGTCTGTCCACAGGCGAGCCGTATGCGCGACGGCACCGTCTGCGGCGCTTCGATGGTGAATATCGCTGGGTCGAGACGCGCGCCGCGCCGATGCGCAACGCTGAAGGCGCCATCGTGCAGTGGAACGTTATCTGCCTCGACATCGAAAATGAGATGCGGACACAAGAGGAGCTTCGGCTGGCACAAGAGAGACTTGCGCGTGCGAGCCAGGCGGCGAGCCTTGCCGAACTCTCCGCATCCATCGCTCATGAGGTGAACCAGCCGCTGGCCGCCATCGTCGCCAACTCCAACGCATGCCACCGTTGGCTGTCCGCCGAGCCCCCGAACGTCGAGCGCGCGAAGATCACGGCCGAGCGTATCATCCGCGATGCCAACTCGGCGGCGGATGTCGTCAGCCGCATCCGTGCCTTGTTCAGACCTTCGCTTGAAATGAGAACCAGCACACCGATCCCCAGCGTCGTTGCCGAAGCACGTGACCTTATGGCCGAGGAAGCCATGCGGCGTCGCGTTCGGATGGACATCGACGTCGAAAGCAACCTTCCGCTGGTTGCGTTCGATCGCGTCCAGATCCAGCAGGTCCTGGTCAATCTCATTCGCAACGGCATGGAGGCGATGGACACCACGGCGGGCGACAAGGTTCTCGGAATGCGCGTGCGCCGGATAGAGGACACGATCCAGACCGAGGTCCGCGACCGAGGCCCGGGTATCGAACGTCCTAACAAGATATTCGAGCCGTTCTTTACAACGAAAGGGAACGGAATGGGCATGGGGCTCGCGATCTCCCGTTCGATCATCGAGTCTCACGGCGGACGCCTTTGGGCGGAGAATAGCGTGCCGCGTGGGGCGACATTCATCTTCACCCTCCCGGTTGAAGCGAAAGCTGCGCAATAACTGGCGGCGCTCAGTAAGCGCTTGGTTTTTTCGGCTCTCGGTGAAGGGGCGCCGCCGCCCCGTGCAATGCATGGATTTCCATGAGGTGCGGTTGGGGCGTGGCGGGATTAGGGTGGCGACGTGAGTCCGTCAGCCCAGTCCAGCTATCAAGAGCAAGTGCCACACGAAGCGCCGACAATCTCCAGAGTTTGTTTGTCCGTCAGGGGCACCCGATGACGACAGCGCCCGACTTACTTGGCGAGACCGATTCCAGCGCAACGCTCGCGTTAACGCATGACTTGGACCGATCCGGACCGGGAAGTGGCCGACCTTTCGCGACGAATGAACCGGGCCTGATTCGCGGCAACCTGATTAGCGATCTTGAAAGAGGCGGGTTGTCGCGCGTCTGGTCGCACCGTCCCCAATTCTTGCATCTGGGGCTTTTTATTACGGCCTATGTCCTGGGCTGCGGCTTCGCCCAGTCGCTCGCAATCATACCTGGAACAGGGATTTCCATTTGGCCTCCGAGCGGGCTTTTCATCGCTACGCTTGTCTTCGCCTCCAGGTATAGCTGGCCGTGGTGGGTGCTGGGGGGCTGTCTGGCAGAACTGTTCAGCAACTTCTTGTGGTTCCACACTCCGCTGCCCGCGGCCTTCCTGATCTTTGCCGGCAACGCTCTTGAAGCGGTGGCCGGCGCATGGCTTGTGAACCAGACCTGCAAGCGCCCAGTTCGGCTGGAAACGTTGCGGGACGTTCTCGCATTCGTCGCACTGGCCGCTGGAGTTGCGCCAGTTGCAAGCGCGACGGTGGGAAGTGCGGCGCTTTCGTGGTTTGGCATACAATCGCAAACCTTTGCGACGGCTTGGCCGCTGTGGTGGATCGGAGACGCGACGGGAGTCCTGATCGTAGCGCCACTGGCGCTGGTCGTGTTCCAGAACTGGCGCGGCAAGGCGCAGCTCTCGGCAGCGCGATGGATGGAAGCTTGCGTCCTGGGGCTGATCTTTCTTGGTATCGCCGCCCTTTCCTTGAGCGGCTATCTGCCCTTCGCCTACATCATCATGCCGCCTCTTCTTTGGGCCGCGGTGCGCTTTGAGTTCCGAGGCGCCGCCGTAGCATTGACCGTTCTCGCTCTGATCACGGCGGTATTCACGATATCCGGCGCCAGCCAATTTGCCGGCGATCCCGAGTCCCAGAAGCACAACCAGATCATGCTGCAGCTTTTTCTGGCCATCTCGGCATTTTCGGCGCTCGTCGTGGCCGCCATTTCCAGGCAGCATCAGGCGGCGGTGCTCACTTTGCGCCAAAGTGTGGAGACCTTGCGGGAGCGGGAGCGAGAACTCTCGTTGCTGGTCGAAATGATCCCCGCTCACATCGCCCGTATGGCGCCCAACGGCGAACCAACCTTCTTCAGCAAGCGCACGACAGACTATATCGGCCTCAACGACATCGCGGGCTGGGACAAGCCGGGCACGAGCCGCCTGGCGACCGTAGTCGCGGCAGCCGTCCATCCCGACGATGGACCCAGGATGAGAGAATGGCTCAGCCGCTCCCTCGCCACCGGCGAACCCTATCCCATAAGGTATCGCCTGCGTCGCGCTGACGGTGTCTACCGCTGGAGGGAGGGCCGCGCCGAGCCGCTGCGGAACCAGAGTGGGGCGATCGTGCAATGGTACACGGCCAGCATCGACATCGACGATGAGGTGCGCGCGCAGGAGGCATTACGCGACCGGGAGCGGGAGCTCTCGCAGCTTGTCGACATGGTTCCGAGCCACGTTTGGCGCCTGACGCCGGACGGCGAGCCGACCTTTTTCAACAAGCGAATGGTCGACTTTCTCGGCCTTGACGTAACGGATTTGGACAAACAGGGCATCGGCCGGCTGGCGGCGATGATAGCGGCCACCGTCCATCCGGACGACGCAGCAGCATTCGGCGATACGCTCAGTCACTGCCTTGCTACCGGCGAGCGCTTCTCCATGAGGTATCGCCTGCGCCGCGCCGATGGCGTCTATCACTGGATGTCGAGCCGGGCAGAGCCGATGCGCGATCACGCTGGCCTGATCGTGCAGTGGTACGGCCTCTGTCACGACATAGACGATCAGATGCAAGCCGAAGAGGCGCTGCGGCGGAGCGAATTGCAGCTTCAGCAGATGATCGACGCTGTGCCGGTCCGCATTTGGAGCGCGATGCCGACCGGCGGGCCGGTCTACTTCAACAAGCGATACCAGGACCATTTCCGCGCCGTCATCGCCAATTTCGAAACACTCGGAGAGCCGCGCATCGAGGAATTGCTGCAAGAACTGGTTCATCCCGAAGATGCTCCCGAGGTGCTGCGCACGTTGCTGAGCTGTTTCGAAACAGGCGGCGGTTCCGCGATGCGGTTTCGCTGGCGCGAAACAGATGGCTATCGCTGGGCGGAGTGCAGGGTCGAGCCGCGGCGTGATGAAGACGGCGCGGTTGTGCAATGGTACGGGGTTTCCCTCGACATCGACGAAGAGGTGCGCGCCCAGGAAGCGCTGCGACAAGCCTCCGACAAACTCGCGCAAGCCACTCAGGCTGCAAGTCTCGCCGAGCTTTCCGCTTCGATCGCGCACGAGGTGAATCAGCCGCTGGCCGCGATCGTCGCCAATTCCCATGCATGCCACCGTTGGCTGTCCGCCGCCCCTCCGAACGTCGAACGCGCGAAGATTACGGCCGAGCGCATAATCCGGGACGCCAATTCGGCGGCGGACGTCGTCGGCCGCATTCGCGCGCTGTTCAAGCAATCCACCGAGACGAGGACCAATGCGACGCTCAGCAGTGTCATCGCAGAGGCACGCGACCTCGTGACCGAGGAAGCGATGCGGCGGGGCGTTCGCATCAGCGTTGATGTCGGAAGCGACATTCCGCTAGTCGCGTTCGATCGCGTCCAAATCCAGCAGGTTCTGGTCAATCTCATCCGCAACGGCATGGAGGCGATGGACTCTGGTGCGGATGACGGAGTTATCAGCATCCGCGTGCGCCATATCGGGGATGTTGTCCGGACCGAAGTCAGAGATCGCGGCCGGGGCGTCGAGTTTCCCGACCGGATATTCGAACCGTTCTTTACCACGAAAGAGCAAGGGATGGGCATGGGACTGGCGATCTGCCGTTCGATCATCGAGTCGCACAGCGGGCGTTTATGGGTCGAGAAGAACGAACCACGTGGAGCGACGTTTATCTTCACGTTGCCGATTGAAGCGAAAGCGGCGTGATGACGACGGACGGCCAAATTGTCTTCATCGTAGATGACGATGAACGCATCCGGGAGGCGCTCAGTGAGCTGCTGGCCGCACATGGCATGCGTGCCGTAGCGTTCGGATCGGCGGGCGATTATATCCGCGCTGACAAGCCGGACGTCCCTGCCTGCCTCATCCTCGATATCGAGTTGCCGGATATTAACGGCCTCGATCTGCAGCGGCAGATTGCCGAGGGCGATCATCCGCCGATCGTTTTCCTGACGGGACATGGCGATATCCCGTCCTCGGTGCGTGCGATCAAGCACGGCGCCGTGGATTTCCTGACCAAGCCCTTCAGCGATGCAGACCTCATGGCCGCAATCCATGCGGCGATTGCCCAGGATCGGGTACAGCGATCGGAGCGCGCCGAGCTGGGTGTGTTGAAGCAACGTTATCTCGAGCTGACGCCGCGCGAACGTGAGGTGCTACCGCTGGTGGTCAGCGGCTTGCTCAACAAGCAGGCCGCCGCTGAACTGGGGATCAGCGAAGTTACGCTGGAAATTCATAGAAGGAACGTCATGCAGAAGATGGTCGCGGCGTCGCTCGCCGACCTAGTGCGCATCGCCGAGCGATTGGGAATACCGATCACGCACTCGCGCCGGGCAGGGGGTAACTGAGGGTGAGCAAGCGGAGGCCTGTCGTGGCGATTGTCGACGATGACCCAAGACTGCTCGAGTCGCTGGAGGACCTTCTGGAGTCCGCCGGGTATGTGGCCCGCAGCTTCTCGTCGGCGGGGGCGTTGCTGGTCAGCGGCCTGTCTGGATTGGACATGCTTATCACCGACATCGGGATGCCCGGCATGGACGGCTTTGAACTTCGTGACTTGGTCAAGAAGGCGCGTCCGGACCTGCCTGTGTTCCTGATCACGGGCCGCCACGAGATAGTGGATCAGCACCGCGCCAAGGGCATTGGCGGGCTTTTCCGCAAGCCGTTCGATGGCCAGGCACTGCTTGCGGCGATCGGCGACGCTTTACGCAACCCAGAAACGGAGGCTAAACATGAGAGTTGACCAATTGCCCTTACCGAGATCGACGCCATCATCACAGCAGCGAAGGGCTGAAGCCGAGCAGCCGCTGGTCATTATTGTCGATGATGATGCCTCTGTTCGGGAGGCGCTGTCTGAATTGATCCTGTCGGCGGGTTTCCTGCCGGTGTGCTTTACCTCAACCCGTGAATTGCTTGACGCCGACGTGTTGGAGAGCCCCGGCTGCTTGATCCTCGACGTGCGCATGCCGGGCACGAGCGGTCTCGATCTGCAGCACCATCTTGCGAAAAACGGCAACCCCAAACCCATCATCTTCCTGACCGGGCATGGCGACATCCCGATGACTGTCCAGGCGATGAAGGCCGGCGCCGTGGACTTTCTCACCAAACCGGTGCGGGATCAGACGCTGCTTGACGCTGTGATCGCCGGCATTGCGGTGGATGCCAAACGGCGGGCGGATGCCGTGATCGTCAAGCGCAATATCGAGCGCGTCGAGACGCTGACGCCGCGCGAGCGCGAGGTCCTGCGTGAAGTGGCGCGCGGACGCCTCAACAAGCAGATCGCCTTCGACCTCGGCATCAGTGAAGTGACGGTCAAGCTTCACCGCGGCAATGTCATGCGCAAGATGGAAGCCGCTTCCATCGGTGAGCTGATCCGGGCGTGGGAAACGCTGCCCGCGCCGATGCGCGAGGTCTAGAATTTGGCACAAGCCGATCCATGCCCATCCAATAGGATCGCCCGGCCCGCCCGGCCATTTCAGGTGCTTTCTCAGCGCGCCCAGGCCTTCCTGCCTGTTGGTACGCTCGTGCTGCTGCGGGTGATCCTGATGTACATCGGTGGTCCTGTTGGGTGTTTCGCGGCAAGGCCCGCGCCAAACATCGGTTACCACTGAGCGGCGCTCTTTGGCAGCGCCAGTCTGACCGACAAACTCGCAACATTTCATGCAACAGCAACTGACGCCGGCCGTGCCGCGTCGGTCCCCGCGCCGCTACCCAAGCCTAAATTGACGTGTGTCTATAAGAGCTTGCCTTAGCCCGGCCCTATCTTCGGCGTGCCTGCCCTGCACTTTGGCATCGTATGACAGATGCTTCCGTAGAGTAGGTTCGCGGCCCGGATCGGTGCATCCTGTTCCTCGCAAGCCATCACGACCGTCGCGTTTCTACCGCTCCTCGCTCGCTCCTCCCCGAACGCGACCGCACAGGCCGACTCGACGGTCGTGATGGTGAGCAGGATGTTCAAAGCACATGGATGGACATGATGAACAAAGACGGACTTTTCTCCGTCGGCGGATCTCGCCGCGATGTCTTGTTGGCAGGCCTGATCTCTACGGTTGCCGCCGGACTGCCCCGCGCTGCTTCGGCAACGAGCCGAAAACAAAACCTTCCCTCTTCCCCCTCAATCAAAGGAACCAAGACGATGAGCACCATCACGACCAAGGATGGCACCGAAATCTACTACAAGGATTGGGGCAAGGGTCCTGTCGTCACGTTCTCGCACGGCTGGCCGCTGAATTCCGACGCCTGGGACGGCCAGATGCTCTTTTTTGCCCATAACGGCTTTCGCGTCGTTGCGCATGACCGGCGCGGCCATGGCCGATCGAGCCAGGCCACGTCCGGCAACGACATGAACGGCTATGCGGACGATCTTGCAGCCGTGATCGAGGCGCTGGATCTCCGGGACGCCACGCTGGTCGGCCATTCCACCGGAGGAGGCGAGGTTGCTCGCTATATCGGACGGCACGGGACGAAGCGGGTGGCCAAGGCTGTCCTTATCGCCGCTGTTCCGCCGATCATGGTGAAAACGCCGGCCAATCCGGAAGGTCTGCCAATCGAGGTATTCGACGGCATAAGGGCTGGCCTCGTCAAGGATCGTTCGCAGTACTACCGGGACCTCGCACCGTTGTTTTATGGCGCGAACAGGCCGGACGCCAAGGTTTCCCAGGGGACTCTGGATCAGTTCTGGCTCTGGAGCATGCAGGCGGGTCTCGTGAACGCGTACGAAAGCGTCAAGGCGTTCTCCGAGACCGATTTTACCGAGGACCTCAAGAAGTTCGACGTACCAACCCTCGTCCTGCATGGCGAAGACGATCAGATCGTCCCCGTCAAGGACTCGGCAGTCAAGTCGGCCCGATTGATCAAAGGCGCAAAGGATATCTATTACCCCGGCGCGCCCCACGGGATCACGGCCACACACCAGGATCAGGTCAATGCTGATCTGCTCGCCTTCATCAAAGGATAGCACGCCCTCAGTCACGACCGCATGTTGTCCGCAATTCCTTGGAGCCGCCGATGACCACCTTTGGCAATATTTCGCGCGCCCTGAACCGCATTTCGGGTGGCGCGCCAGGTCAAACCTTGTGCGCTCGCATAGCCGAGCGGTGGCCTGAATGCTGGTTCTGTCGGCTCATGTCCCGGATTGTGGAACCGAACCACTGCGCCATCGAGCTGGAGCGCTGGCAGAGGCGCGAAACATATGCTGCGCCACGGCTGCCGCTCGGGCAACTGCGCCTGTGCAGCGCGGAGGCGATCGCCGGCGTTCGACACTACGTCGCGCTGTCGGGGGTCGCCGCCGCGCGCTTGTTCTGCCTTGAAGGCCAAAGCGCTCTGCAAGACGTCAAACTGGCTAAGCGCCCGGAGTTTATCAATCGGTAGCCGTTTGCGATTGCCGCTCATTTTGGCGGTCTCAATTCGGCGTGAAATTTTCTTGGCCAGCAGTTGCGACTATCGCAGCAGCACCGGCACTATTTTTCGAAGGCAGGAACGACATGGGCGTACTCTCGGGGTGGTCACCGGCGGAAACAGCGGGATCGGACTATCGGCTGCAAAAATCTTTGCGGCCGAGGGCGCGCAAGTCGTCATTACCGGCCGCCGGCGGCAGGCGGTCGAGGAAGCGGTCGCACAGATCGGGGCAGGCGCGCTGGGCATTCAGGGAAATGTGGCCGACGTGTCGCACCATGACGAGGTAGCGCAACAGATCCGCCAGAGGTTCGGGGCGCTCGACATCTATATGGCGAACGCCGGCATAAACACCATCACGCACTCGGCCGACGTCTCCGAGGCAGAATATGATGCGCAATTTGCCGTCAATACGCGAGGCGTCTTCTTCGCGTCCAGAAGCTGATTCCGATCATGCGGAATGGCGGCGCAATCATCCTCACAGGCTCGCTGGCCAGCGAGAAGGTTCTGGACGGTCATGCTGTTTACGCGGGCTCGAAGGCGGCCATAAATGCCTTTGCGCGCGCTTGGGCGATCGAACTGAAGTCTCGCGGCATCCGGGTCAACGTGCTCAGCCCAGGTCCGGTGGATACGGCTATTCTCGATAAGCTAGGCATACCGTTTGAGCAGCGCGGGCTGTTTGAAAAGGCGATGGCGGAGGCAATACCCCTGGGCCGGATGGGGCAGCCGGAAGAGCTGGCAAAAGCCGCCCTGTTCCTTGCCTCGGACGCGAGCAGTTTCGTCACGGGCATCAATCTGCGGGTCGACGGCGGGATGGCAGTGCTCTGAGCCACGACTGCGATGTCGCGCCAATAGACTGGCGAATAACGCCGGTCCGGCTGTTTGACCCATACCAAGGCATTTGGCGATGCGGGCCGAAGGCCAGGAACTATGTCGTTGACGAGAGGAGGCTTTGCCGCCGTGTTCGATCCGGCCGGCTCACCAGCGCTCAACGGATCGACCGCGCCAGGCTCTCGCCACGGCGGCAGCGGCGTCTTGCAAACACAACTCTCTGGCCGCGCGCCCTCAGTGTCTGTTCCGGCGACCGCCGCCAATGCACACCCCGCATAGATACCTCAATCATGCTGCAGGGCACCTGATCTCCCTGGTGACCTACCCTGCACCTTGGCATTGTATGACAGACCCTTCCGCACAATAGGTTGGCGGGCCGCGTCGGCGCATTCTCCTGAGCATTGGTCACCACAGGCCACACGGGAGAAAGCAAATGCGAAACATAACTCGAGTCCTGGCCCTCACCGCAGCGCTTGCCGCGTCGGGCGGCGGGATGGCGCAGGCCGCGAATTCTCAGCCCAAGCCGACGATCGTACTGGTGCACGGCGCCTTCGCGGAATCGTCGAGCTGGGATGCAGTCATCACCAAGCTCAGCAAAGACGGTTATGTAGCGATAGCCGCAGCTAATCCGCTCCGCGGCGTTGCCAGCGATGCGAAAGCAGTCTCAGCCATCGTCCGGTCGGTTTCCGGGCCGGTCGTGCTGGTGGGGCATTCCTACGGCGGGCCTGTCATCACCGAGGCCGCCAATGGCAATCCCAATGTGAAGGCATTGGTCTACGTGGCAGGTTTCGCGCCGGATACCGGCGAATCGAGCCTTACGTTGTCCAGCATGTTTCCCGGCAGCACCTTGGGGAGCGCGCTTGCTCCAGTCGCGTTGCCGGACGGCGGACAAGACCTCTTCATCGAGCCGGCCAAGTTCCGCGCCCAGTTCGCCGCCGACGTTCCGCAAGAGCAGACTTTGCTGATGGCTGCCACTCAACGCCCTGTTGCGCAGGCGGCTCTGGCTGAAGCCTCGGGCGTCGCCTCATGGAAGACGCTGCCGTCCTACATGATCTACGGCTCGGATGACCGGAACATCCCGGCAGCCGTCATGAGCTTCATGGCCAAGCGTGCGCATGCGGTAAAGACCGTCGTCATCGAGGGTGCGTCCCATGCGCTCATGGTTTCGCATCCCGACGAGGTCACGTCACTCATCGAGGATGCTGCTGCATCGGTCAGTCAGTAGCAGGCCGGAAACGCCCAGCATCCGATCGAGCAACGAAAAATAGACACGCAACACCAGGAGACCAGACATGAAGATCGTCGTCATCGGCGGAACCGGGCTGATCGGTTCAAAGACCGTGGAGAGACTGCGAAACAAAGGACACGACGTGCTTGCGGCGTCGCCGAATTCGGGCGTCAACACCGTTACGGGAGAGGGTCTGGCGGCCGCGCTTGCCGGTGCGCAGGTCGTCGTCGACCTCGCGAACTCGCCGTCGTTCGAGGAAAAGGCTGCCCTGGAGTTCTTCGAGGCATCCGGGCGTAATCTTTTTGCCGCCGAAACGGCCGCCGGCGTCCGTCATCACGTGGCGCTGTCGGTCGTCGGTACCGACCGGCTGCAGGGCATGGGCTATTTCCGCGGCAAGTTGCTTCAGGAAAAGCTGATCAGGGAGTCCGGAATTCCCTACACCATCGTTCACGCCACTCAATTCTTCGAATTCACCGCCGCCATCGCAAACACGGGCGCCGTCGGGGATACCATTCATATGTCGCCGGCCTACTTCCAACCCATGGCGGCTGATAATGTTGCCGATGCGATGGCGGACGTCGCGCTTGCCGCGCCGTTGAACGGCATGATCGAAATTGCCGGCCCGGAGCGTGTCCGCATGAGCGAACTTGTCGAGCGCTTCCTGAAGGCCACCAACGACCCGCGCAAAGTCGTCCCGGATCCCGGCGCGCTCTACTACGGCCAAGTGGCAATCGACGATCGAACGCTGGTGCCCGGCGAGAACGCGCGCATCGGCGCCGTGCGTTTCGATGATTGGCTCAGCCGATACACACCACCGAAGTAAGTAATCATCGGATAGGCCCGCCATTCGCACAACAAGGAGACCAGACATGATCAAAACACTTCTCTGCGCCGCGCTCACCTCCGCTTCCGTCACCGCAGCAATGGCCAATGACGCCGCCAACGTAAAGCTTGTCTACGACCAGGCTCTTCCAAACGTGCCCGGCAAGAGCATGAAAGCCGTGCTCGTCGAGTACGCGCCTGGGGGTACGTCGCCGGCTCATACCCATCCCAAATCCGCGTTCATCTATGCCACGGTCCTGGAGGGGGCGATCCGAAGCCAGGTCAACGACGGGCCGGTGAAGACTTATCGCGCCGGCGAGAGTTTCTCGGAATTCCCTGGCGACCGTCATGCCGTCAGCGAAAACGCCAGCAAGACGGAAGGCGCTCGTCTGCTTGCTATTTTCGTCGTCGACACCAGCGAGACGGAACTTACGACGAACGCGAAATGAAATCGTAGCCCCCGGGACCATCGGGGCGTACGCGAAGGGACGGTCAGTGACATGAATTCGATCGCCATCCGCACACTTGCGGGGATTTTGGTCCCCGATACTCCGCTTGTTGGCCGAGCGATCGAACATGCCCGCCAGCGATGTGAACCCTACCTGTTCAACCACGTGGTCCGATCCTGGCTTTTCGCGGCCCGGATCGGACAGATTCAGAATATCCAGCACGACGCGGAGGTTGTTGCCGTTGCAACCCTGTTGCATGACGTCACGCTCAATGAGGACTTCGCCGGGCCGCGCCGTTTCGAAGTGGAAGGCGCCGATCTTGCCCGCACCTTCGTTCGGGAGGGCGGCTTCGACGAGCGGCGCGCCCAATTGATCTGGGACAGCGTCGCCCTCAACTCGACGCCGTCAATCGGCCTCTACAAGGAGGCTGAGGTGGCGCTTTGCACAGCCGGCATCTGTCTCGATGTCGTCGGCTTGCAATACAGCCTCATTTCGTCAGCCGAGATTGCAAAGATCATCGGTGAGTTTCCACGCCTCCAAATGAAGCGACGGATGACGCGATGCTTTTGCCATATCGCAGAGGTCAGGCCGGAAACCACCTACGACAACTTTGCCCGGGACTTCGGCGAGCGCTTTGTTTCAGGCTACAAGGCGACTTCGGCAGTTGATCTTGTGATGAACGCTCCCTTCGAAGAGTGAACGCAGTTTCGATCCAGGTTCTATCGACACCGGTCGGTTCAGCCTCGCCCTTCAAGTGACCCAAACGCTGTGCGCCCGTCGCATGCCTGCGCCAAAGCGAATTGCCGAGGGCAGCGGTCAGGTGCCAATTTCCACCTCCTATACTTCGGTTTAGGCGCCCCAACCCAATCGAGTGGCAATACATATCATCGGCACGATAGCAACAGTTCGTCTCACCGGTCATCCTTACGCTGCAATGGATTGCAAACACCTCAAGGAGATAAGTAATGAATATTGCAGCGTCACCGGTCGCTCCGAAAGGAAAAGCCGTCGCCCAACGCGCGAGTTATGCCGAGCAGTCGCCGGAACTTCTGAAGAAATTTATTGAATTTCTTGGTGCGACGCGAGAGGGGTCGATCGAAGAACCGATCCGCGACCTTGTTGCAGTCCGAGCCGCGCAGGTGAACGGGTGCACCTTCTGCCTTGATATGCACGTCAAACAGGCGAAGATTCATGGCGAGCGCGAACTGCGCCTTTACCACCTGGCAGCCTGGCGGGATTCGACCTTGTTCGTTCCTCGCGAGCGTGCAGCCCTGGCATGGACGGAAGTCTTGACCAAGCTGCCCGAGCAGGGTGTCCCCGACGAGATCTACGATCGGGTCAGGTCACAGCTTTCCGAGAAGGAAATTTCCGATCTGACCTTCGTTGTCATGGCGGTCAATTCTTGGAACCGTCTGAACATCGGCTTCAAACCCGTCCCGGGCTCGGGGGATGCGAAGTTTGGCCTGAGCAAAGCAGCACTGAGCTAATCTTTGGAACGGGTCAGAATGGCGCTTGTTTGCGCGCCATTCTGACCGGCCAGGCGAAGGCGCCGAGCTCGGCGACCAACACTGGAACCGATCTCAGCCTCCCGGCCGCGGCCGCGAGGCGCTCTCAGGAGGGCGTCATGCGCATTGACAGTCTGCATCCAGTAATATCGGCCCGTCTCATGGTGATTGATGTCGACGCTCCACTCCGCAGTGCAGCACTCTCACTTTCCGGGCCCGCAATAGGCCTGGTCGTGGTGTGCCACGGCAGTGGGGAGGCGGCAGGCGTGCTGAGCAAGTCCGACCTTGTCCGCCATCTGGCGAATTCAGGGCCAACAGAAGCGCCGATTGCGGCATTGATGAGCACGTCCATCGTGTCCTGTGGTCCCGATGACGACCTTCATTCAGTCTGGCAGACCATGGCCGCGCAAGGCCTTCAGAATGTGCCGGTGCTAGGGGCTGACTCGAAACCGCTAGGCGTCCTCGATATCCGTGATGCGATGAAGGCGCTTTTCAAACAAGAGGAACTGCAGGAACGGCTGCTTGCCAACTACATCAGCGGGATCGGCTATCAATAGAGCTTGGTCTATCGTTTGGATATACAGAAGTATGTATCGGAGGCGTCTTAGATATAATTGACAATAAATGCCGTAAATTATAGCGTATTGAAGCAAATGGGTGTCGACTGAGCCAACGGGGTTATGAAATGTTTCGTCCGGACATAAAAGAAGATGTCTTCGACGGCCCGCCCGATGGTCTTGGAAGTGGTATGTCCGTGCAAATGTCGACGGCCGGCATCGTCCATGACCTCGGCAATCTCATTCAGGTCGCCTCGTCGGCGTTGAACCACCTGGCCCGCGATCCGAGCATCCAAGCGACTCCGGCGCTTGGGCCTGTAATTGCCGGCGCCAAAACGGCTTTGGAACGGGCTGGGGACCTTGTCCGGCAAACCATCAGCCTGGCTCGAGAGAGCCACGCGGAAATCGAATACACAAACGTAGATGCTTGCCTGGCTGAGATCGAAACCCTCGTGCGGAGCGCCTTGGATGCCAATTTCGGTCTTGAGCTTCGGGTTGGGTCCGACCTGCCTTTGGTGAGATGCGATCGCTTTGGGTTGCAAAATGCGGTTCTGAACCTTCTGTTCAACGCGCGCGATGCAATGCCTGACGGCGGTTTCATCTCGATCGATGCCGGCTTGGCCTCTGAAAGCTCTACCGCCGGTCAGGTAGATATCCGTGTCGCGGATAACGGTATCGGGATGACCAGCGAGACAATGGTCTGCGCCTTCGATCCGTTCTTCACCACCAAAAGCGAAGGCCTCGGCGGCGTCGGTTTGCCGATGGTGAAGCGCTTTGTCGAGCAGTCAGGCGGAAGCATCGACCTTCAGAGCACGCTCGGGGCAGGCACGACCGTCACTCTGCGGTTGCCTGCGGTGCGATAGCGGCCGGCCAATCTCCCCCCGGTGACAGACGTGACATACAATCGAGAGATAGAGATGGATGCACAAGTCGTTGAAAACGTCCAACAGCACCGTTTCGAGTTGCCGATCGCCGGCGATATGTTTGCGGCGGCCTACTATCGGCTCGAGGGCGGGCAGGTCGCGCTGATACACACCGAAGTCCCGTCGGAATTTTCCGGACAAGGGATCGCGTCGCGATTGGCCCAAGGGACCTTCGAACTGCTCCGCAAAACCGGCCGTAAAGCGATCTTGAAATGTCCCTTCATGAGCCGCTTTTTCGCCAAGCACCCGGACTATGCAGATGTCGTCGACGGCTAGTCAGGGCACCAATGTTGAGGGTTTCCCAAGGATCTATCCAAATGCCTGACGAGTATGATTTGCAGAGGTTCGTCAGCGCACAGGATCCGGTCTACGACGACGCGCTGGCCATTCTACGTCGAGGGATGATGTGCACTCCCTATATGGAGTTCATCTTCCCAAGGTTGGCCACCAGGCGAAGCGGTACTGCGCCTGAGCCATATGCAATCACATCGCTCGACGAAGCCAGCGCCTATCTGTCATTTCCGATCCTTGGAGGCCGTTATCGGGAATGCGTTGGCACCCTGCAGCGGCTCTCCGGCCTAAGCGCTCGCGCTGTCTTCGGTGACGTTGATGCGAAGAAGTTGCACGCGTCCCTGACGCTGTTTTCCGAAGCAAGCAACGACGAGTTCCTCCTCGAGACAATCTTCGACGTCTGGTTCGACGGTTTGCTCGATGAGGAAACGATGAACGATCTCTACTTGATGTCGTAGTGGTCTGCCTGCGCCACCCGGCGTCAAGCTGTCGCGGCGCTGAGGTCACCATCCGCTGCCTTATCCCTCACATGCTGCCATCCGGCAGAGGCATGAGCTCGTGCTCTCCCGGCACGCCGGGGAAGCGGCGTTCGCGCCAATCCGCCTTTGCCTGCTCGATCCGTTCGGCTGAAGAGGAGACGAAGTTACAATAGATATGACGTGGCTCGGCCAGGGGCTCACCTCCTATCAGCATCAGTCTCGCCGCATGGAAGGCAGGCGCCTGGAGCACAATCTCAACGCCGCGCGCCAGAGCTACTAATTCGGCTCATGAAACGTACCGAGCTGGCCGACAATTCCAACCTCACCGGCGACGATGTAGATCGCACGCTCACGGTGTTCGGGTTTCACCTGGTAGCGCGCACCGCTCGTGAGCACAATTTCGGCATAGACCATGTCGGAGAACGTCCGGTGGCGTGCGCTCGGAATGAACGATGCCCGACCCGGCCGTCATCCAGTTGGCCTCGCCAGGACGGATGGTCTGCACTTTACCCAAATTGTCGCGATGGACGATCTCGCCATCGATCAGGTAGGTCACGGCCGCAACGCCGATCTGCGGATGCGGTCCCATATCGAAACCGTGACCTGCGTCGAACATAGCGGGGCCGAAATGGTCGAACAGGATGAAGGGCCCGATCATCAGGCGATTCGAGGACGGCAATACGCGCCTTATCTTCAGTCCGTCCGCAAAATCACGGATAGCCGGCTGGATGAGTGTATCGATGCCTGTGATATCGCTTTGGCGGATGGTCATGGATCTCTGTCCTTCTGCATGCCTTATCAGCCAGGTGCTCGAACGCGCTTGAACGGAGCGGCGCGAAAGACTGTCTGAATGGCTTTGAGGAGCGCGAATTTGGAGCCCGCGTGGTGCTGTCCGGCGATGCCGCTTTCATTAAGAGCCGACACCCTCATCGACAGGATCGCGGCAAGATCTTCGGCCATTTCGGGCCTGTCGTGCAGCAGCGGCGCAAAGTTTTCCTGGTCTATCTCGTAAACCGTGATGGGGGTCATTGCCCGCAAACTTGACATCTCGCCAATGCCGGCGAGCAAGCCGGTCTCGCCGAAGAAATCGCCAGGTGCAAGCCGGCCGATCTCCTGCAGTTGATCATCGCCCTCGCCAATTTGCCGGACGATGACTCCCGTCCGTACGATCATAAGCGACGGCAGCATCTCTCCCTGTCGTGCGATGATTTCGCCCTTATGGTAGGTGCGAACCGAGGCCGCTTTGGCGAGCGACTCCTGCTCGGTATCCGTTAGCGCCGAGAATACCGGTATGGAATTGATGAGTTCGATCGGGGTGAAGCCATGGGAGGCCGCCATCTCGTGGCCCGGCCGGTTGGTCATGGCAATCGAGCCCGAAAATGGCTCCGCCAGCAGCATGCCGGTCGACTTTGAATGGCGATAAATGAGATCGAAGATTTCGTTCCGAGCGGCACTTCGCTGGTCGATACTTGCGACGCGAAAAAACAACTCGATCTCGATAGCTGCGGCATCCAGGCTTCTGATGGTGACCGAAGGCGAAGGCTCCTGGAGGATTGAATTGCAGCTCAGCAAGACAGTGCGCATGAGCTCTACGATGATCGCCGGCGTCTTCGTTGGCGCCACCTTGACGGTTACGGCAAGTCCATGGCTCTCGTCCGGACCGCTTAGATTTGTTACCCCGATCTTGGCGAGAAGGCTGTTTGGCAGCGCCACGACATTGTGGGTCGGGGTCAGAAGTTGGGTCGACCGCCAGTTGGTCTCGACAACGCGGCCTTCGGTTCCGTCGCCTAGAATGATCCAGTTTCCAAGCACGTAAGGGCGGCCGAGGTTAAGCGCGATCGCCGAAAATACGTCACCAAGCGTATTCTGGAGCGCCAGTCCCAGGATGACGGCAAACACGCCCGACGTGGCAATGAGCGTTCCGACCGGCACTGCAAAGACAAACGCCAGGATCGACAGGAACATTCCAGCGTAGACGACACCGACCACGACGTCCTGCAGGAGACGTGCCTCGCGCGGCTTTCGCTCGAAGACGAGATAGATACGGACAAATCCGATTAGCGCCCAGGCAAGGTGAACCCACCAGAGCAGCTTGACCGAGCCGATGAGGATCGCTCCTCCGGTTGTCTCGTTGTCCCCTGCGGTCTCGTATGGCACGACGCGCAGGTCGAGAACCATGGCCGACATGGCGAGGAAAAAGCCGAGTTGGACGACCAGCTTCGCATTGGCGAAGCGTCTGGGGATGAGGGACCAAACGACGATCCCGGCGAGGCCGAGCAACACGATGTAGACCAGAGGAGAGTTCCACCAGCTCATGAACGATCCCCGCGATGCCAAGTTCAATGTTTGGTCTCCGGCCCGGCGATCGGGCCTCTGCCGCTGGCCTTGTCTTTTTCAAGAACTGCTTCGGTGATCGAATTCGGCAGCCGTCGCGGCTTTTCGATCAGCCCGAGCACCGGCATGGCGATAATGAAGAACGCAAAATAGTAAAGCGTCGCCAGTTGGGACATGACGACGTATGCGCCTTCCGCCGGCCGGGAGCCGAGCCAGCCGAGAAAGAGGGCATTGGCAACGAACAGCCAGAAGAGCACCCTGTACCAGGGCCGATAGTCCGCCGAGCGCACCTTCGAGGTGTCGAGCCACGGCACCAGGAACAGCACCGCGATCGAGCCGAACATCGCGAGCACGCCGCCGAGCTTGGAATCGATGGGCCCGATATTGAAGGTGATGGCCCGCAGGATCGCGTAAAACGGCAGGAAGTACCATTCCGGGACGATGTGGGCCGGCGTCTTCAGCGGATTGGCGATGCTGCTATTGTCGGGATGGCCGAGGTAGTTCGGCAGGTAGAAAACGAAATAGGCGAAGAAGAACAGGAACACGAGGATGCCGAAGGCATCTTTGACGGTGGCATAGGGCGTGAAGTCCACGACATCAGTTTTCGATTTGACCTCGATGCCGGTCGGATTGTTCTGGCCGACGACGTGAAGCGCCCAGATATGCAAGGTCACCACGCCCGCAAGCACAAATGGCAGCAGGTAATGCAGCGCAAAGAAGCGGTTCAGCGTCGGATTGTCGACCGCGAACCCGCCGAGCAAAAGCTGCTGGAGCCAGTCGCCGATCAGTGGGACGGCGGTGAAGAAGTTGGTGATGACAGTAGCGCCCCAGAACGACATCTGTCCCCAAGGCAGCACGTAGCCCATGAAGGCCGTCGCCATCATCAGCAGGAGGTTGGTGCAACCGAGCACCCACAGCAGCTCACGCGGCGCCTTGTACGAACCATAGTAGAGCCCGCGGCAGATGTGGAGGTAGACGGCAATGAAGAAGAACGACGCGCCGTTGGAATGGAGGTAGCGCAGCAGCCAGCCCGAATTCACGTCGCGCATGATCTGCTCGACCGAGTTGAAGGCCAGCCCCGTATCAGGGGCGTAATGCATCGCCAGCACGATGCCGGTCAGGATCTGTGAAACCAGCATGATCGTGAGAATACCGCCGAACGTATAGGCGTAGTTCAGGTTGCGCGGCACCGGATAGACGATGAAGCTGTCATAGACCAGCCGCGGCAGCGGCAGGCGGGCATCGAACCAACGTTCGATTCTGGTTTTGGGCGTATAGGTCGAGTGTTTGTCGCCGCTCATCGAAATGCCCCCTGCCTCAGCCGATACGGATCTTGGTGTCGGAAATGAACTGGAACACCGGCACCGCCATGTTCTCCGGCGCCGGCCCCTTCCGGACGCGGCCGGCGGTGTCGTATTGCGAACCATGGCAGGGGCAGAACCAGCCGTCGAAATCGCCTTCCTGACCATGCGGGATGCAGCCGAGATGGGTGCAGACCTGGATCATCACCACCCAGGCTTCCTTGCCCGGCATAGTTCGATTGGCGTCGGTTGCCGGCGCATCGGCCGGCAGGTTGGCGTTGCGGGCAATTGGATCCTTGAGCTCGGCGAGACTGACTGCCTGGCCGTCCTTCCTCTCTTTTTGGGTGCGGTTGCGCACGACCACCGGCTTGCCGTGCCAGTCGACGATCAGCGACGTTCCCGGCGTCAGCGAGGAGACGTCGACCTCGATCGCGGCGGGCGCTTCGACGCGCAATGTGTGCTCGGCTGTGGGGGTTTCGGAAAGGTCGGCCATGATGGCGACTCCTATTGTTGGAAGCTGCGTCATCGCGTTGGTGGCAATCGAGCAAAAGCAGGCCACGGCTTTCGCCTTTCCAGTCTGCTCACGTCGCGTGAAATATGCCGGCCGTGGCCGGGTGTGAGCCATCGTGCCAACGGCACGTGCGTCCAATACTTTCGTTTAGGATTTCCTGAGCGAAGGACTGGCAGGGCTGGCGATGATGCCATCATGGAAGGTTCTGGATTCCTCCAGATAAACGTTGGCCACTGAGCTGGCATACGCCCCGGCATTGCGCACGGCGATCCCGAACTTCAGCCCGACCATACCTCGGCATAGGCACGCCTGGCTGTCGGTGTCGTAGTCGTCGTCTCCGCCAAGTGCGAGTTTCTGGAGCGGTTGTCTCGCGTGGCGCGGGGCAGGTTTTCCGCCGGGCGACGACCAATTGCGGGATTCAATCGGGTTTAGAAAAGGGAAAAGCGGTGAAACTCTACTACAGCCCTCTCGCCTGCAGCCTGGCGGACCACATCGCTCTGGAAGAGGCCGGTGTTCCCTTCGAGCGCGAAAGTGTGAACCTCAAGACCAAACGGACAGGCTCCGGGGATGATTTCACTACCGTCACGCGCAAGGGCTACGTTCCAGCCCTCGTGCTGGATAGCGGCGAAACGCTGACGGAAAATATCGCCGTCCTCGACTGGATTGCGTCGCAATACCCGCCACTGGGAGTGGCGGGGCCGTTGGGCCGTACCCGCCTTCTCGAAGCGCTGACCTACGTCTCAACTGAAATACACCGAAGCTTCAAGCCGATGTGGCACCAAAGCAGCGATGCCGAAAAGGCCAAGGCGAGCGCGACGATTACGAGCCAACTCGAGTTCTTCGCTGACGGGCTCGAGACCGACTATCTGTTCGGCGACAAACCCAGCGTCGCGGATTTTTATCTTTTCGTGATGCTGCTTTGGGCGGCCCGCTTCCACGTCCCTGTTCCCGCGCCTTTGCAAGCCCTTCGCGTCCGAATGGCTGCCCGACCGGCCGTGCGCATCGCAATGGATCGTGAGGGCCTCGTCTGAAGCCGAGGGCGACTTCGAGCATAAGATCAGATGCAACATATCCTCTCGCCCAAACAGAAGATCAGGAGTCATTCTCATGCTGCCGTTCCTGCGGATGCTACATCCAGCCGCTTCCAAGCGCGGGGATGGCCTACGTCTCGAATTTCTCCGGAGGGAAATCGAGGAAACGCTGGACCTTACCGACGTTCAGTCAGAGCTCGCCGCACTGCCCCCTGGCCGAGTGGTTGCAATACTGGATTCGCCGCAGTCACCGTCGAAATAAGCGCAATATTTCCTGTCGGCCGATGCAGCGGCCGGTCTAGTTGTTCCCGCTTGTTGGTCATCATAGAGGCTTCATCATGAATGCGAGTAAGGCTCCCGACACGGTCGATCATCGCCGCCGGCGCATTGTCGGTGCGACAGCAATGACGTTCGCCGCCACCGAACTCGGCTTGAGCGCGCCGGCAGCCACTTGGATGGTCGAGGCGAGGGCGTCCGCGACGCAAGCCAGGCCGGAATCATTCGGCTCGCTCAGACAGGTCAATGCCGAAAAACTGAGCGTCGGATATGCGGAGCTGGGGCCTGCCGAAGGTGCTCCAGTGATCCTGCTTCATGGCTGGCCCTATGACATTCACACCTACACCGACGTCGCTCCTCTGCTTGCCGCAAAGGGGTACCGCGTGATTGTGCCCTACCTGCGCGGCTACGGCACTACGCGATTCCTGTCGGACGAGACGATGCGCAATGGCCAGCAGTCGGCGCTCGCCGCGGATACGATCGCCCTGATGGATGCGCTGGGGATCGAAAAGGCCACGATCGCCGGCTGCGACTGGGGCGCCCGAACGGCCAATGTCGTTGCCGCGCTCTGGCCTGAGCGTTGCAAGGCGATCGTCTCGGTGAGCGGCTATCTCATCGGAAATCAGCAGGTCGGCATGGTGCCGCTGGCACCGGAGGCGGAGCTTCAATGGTGGTATCAGTATTACTTCGCCACGGATCGCGGCCGCGCCGGCTACGAGAAATACACGCGCGATTTCGCCAAACTCATCTGGCAACTCGCTTCGCCGCAGTGGAATTTCGACGATGAAATCTTCCAGCGCAGCGCCGCAGCCTTGGACAACCCGGATCACGTCAGCATCGTCATTCACAATTACCGCTGGAGGCTCGGCCTGGCACAGGGCGAGCCGGAATATGACGGTCTGGAAAACCGGCTGGCCGAAGCTCCCGTGATCACAGTGCCGACCATTACCCTTGAGGGTGATGCCAATGGCGCACCCCGTCCCGACAGCAGTTCCTACGCCAAGAAATTCTCGGGCAGATACACGCACCGGATCATCACCGGCGGTATCGGCCACAACTTGCCTCAAGAAAGCCCGCAAGCCTTTGCCCAGGCTGTCATCGACGTTGACGAATACTGATCAGGCAAGCTGAGTGAGCTGCTGATGCCTGCGCTGGATGGGCGGCGAGGACATGATGGTTGCGAGCTGAACATCGAGGCGCGGCCTTGCTCCACATCGACGTTGCGCTTGACTCGTCCATATTATCCATAATAAATCATACATATCGCCTTCAAAAAAAGGCGGCAGGTCTGGGAGGACCAATGAAAATTACGGCCATCAAGGCGCGCGTCTGCAATGCGGAAATGCGCAACTGGGTTTTCGTCCGGGTCGAAACCGACGAGCCCGGGCTGTTTGGCTGGGGTGAGGCAACGCTGGAATGGAAGACCCGAGCCGTCGTTGGGGCGCTTCAGGACCTTGAGGCCCTGCTCATCGGGCAGGATCCGCGCAACGTGGAGCAGTGCTACCAGATACTTACGCGCCACGGATTTTGGCGTCTTGGCGTCGAGGGAATGTCTGCCGTCAGCGGCATTGAGATCGCGCTCTGGGACATCCTGGGCAAATCATTGGGAGTCCCCGTCTGGCGCCTTCTGGGCGGACAGGTTCGCGACTATCTGCGCACCTACACGCATCTCGGCCTCGGAGACATGAAGGCGGTCTATGAGACCGGATCCGCGGACGCGATCGTGGAACGCGGACGCATCGTGACGCAGGCAGGCTACGACGCTGTCAAGGTCGTCTGCATTCCCTACACCCACTACGTATCGCCTGCGAAAGCCGTTGATTCTGTCGCCAACATGGTTGGCTCACTTCGCGAGGCCATAGGTCCGGACATCGGCATCATGGTCGATTTCCATGGACGCCCTGCATCCGTTAACGCTGCGATGGATTACCTCAAGGCAATCGAGCCGGCCCGCATCATGTTCGCGGAAGAACCCGTGCCGCCCGAAGATGTTGCCGGACTGGCGCATATCACGGCGCGATCGGCCGTGCCGATCGCTTCCGGCGAGCGGCTGATCGGACGTCGCGAATTCACGCACTCGATCGCAGCCCGTGCCTTCAACATTGCCCAGCCTGATATCTGCCACACTGGCGGTCTGCTGGAGACAAAGAAGATCGCGGCCATGGCGGAAACGGCAGGCATCGGCCTTGCGCCGCACAACCCGCTCGGTCCGATCGCTGGCGTCGCTGCTCTTCACTTCGGCATATCGACGCCAAACGTCGTCATTCAGGAGGAGATGTCCGGTGCCGTCGCCTGGTACGACGAGGTCGTTACCTGGCCAATTCGGCGTAAACCAGGCCGCTGGGACTTGCCCGAACTGCCGGGCCTTGGCGTCACCGTCAATGAGGACGTGATCGCGCGTCACCCCTTTGAGCAGGAAGTGCTGCATGCCCGCAATGCCGTCATGCCGGACGGCACCGTGGTTGACTGGTGAATGCAATGGCAGGCCGGCTGCAAGGAAAGGTCGCAATCGTCACGGGCGCCGGCCAAGGCATAGGTGCCGCCACCGCCCGGGCTTTTGCGATGCATGGGGCAAAGACCGTCATTGCTGAACTGAATGCGGCAAGCGGGAAAGCGGTCGCCGACAAATTGCGGGCCCAGGGCGCGGACGCCCTGTTCATCGAGACGGACGTCACCGACGCATCCGCAGTCGCGGACATGATCGCGCGGACGATCACGGCCTATGGCGGCGTCGACGTTCTCGTCAACAATGCCGGCGCCAACGTCTTCTACGAACCATTGATGATGCCGGATGAGGAATGGGAGCGCTGCCTCAAGCTCGACCTCCAGGCCGCGTGGTTCTGCGCCAAGGCGGTTTTGCCGACGATGCTGGCGAAGGGCTCGGGGTCCATCGTCAACATAGCGAGCTGTCACGCCTTCCAGATCATTCCCCATACGTTCCCGTATCCGGTCGCCAAGCATGCACTTTTGGGCCTGACCCGTTCGCTGGCCATCGAATATGCCGCACGCGGTATCCGGGTGAACGCGATCGCCCCCGGCTATATCGAGACGCCAATCGCGGAAGCCTACTGGAACACATTCCCGAACCCCGCCGAGGAGAAGCGGCGAGCCTACGACCTCCATCCGCCCAAGCGAATTGGCCGGCCGGACGAGGTTGCAATGACGGCGGTTTTCCTCGCTTCGGACGAAGCGCCGTTCATAAATGCCGAGACGATCACCATCGATGGTGGGCGCTCGGTTCTCTACCACGACTAGCAACCACCATTGAGCTCAGGGAGGATCTTCATGAAAACCACAACAAAGGCTTTGGCGACATTTGCGGTACTGGCTGCCGGACTGATGAGTGGCGCAGCAAGCGCAGACGACATCAAGATCGGCTACATCAACAAGATGGGAGACCATCCATGGTTTGTCGCCGAAGTCGGCGGCGCCAAGAAAGCGGCTGAGGCGGCAGGGGCCGCGTTCGTGTCGCAGGACGTTCAGTTCGACGCCAATTTGACGATCACGACCTTCGATACGATGGTCGGCGATGGCGTGAAAGGCATCGCCATCGTCGTCCCCGACAAGGCGCTGGGACCGGTCATCGCTGAGAAAGCAAAGGCCGCAAAAATTCCCTTGGTGGCGGTGGACGACGATATCTACTACCAGGATGGCACCCAGGTCCCCTATGTCGGCATGAATGCTTACAATATCGGTGCGCGGGTGGGCGAAGAGCTTGCCAAGCTCTACAAGGCTGAAGGCTGGGCGGGCAAAGAGGTGCGCATCGCCTCGATCGAGGACCGCAAGGCCGATACCTGCATGCAGCGCAACAAGGGCGCGGAAGAAGCGTTCCTGAAGGCGGTGCCCGATTTCAAGCCGGGCAGCATCGTTCGCGTCCCCTACGACAATACGATGGTCAACGCCATCGATGTGATGACCACCGCATTGACGGCCAATCCCAGCGTCACGAACTGGATATTCTATTCATGCAACGATGACGGCGTGCTGGGTGGTGCGCGAGCACTGGAGAATGCCGGCTATTCCGCAGACCAGGGCATGGGGATCGGCATCGACGGCAGCCGCGCCTGCGATGCCTTCGGATCCGGAAAGCCCTCGGCGTTCCGTGGTACGATGTGGCTCAATTCGGAAAATCATGGCGCGCTGGCGGTGAAGATTCTCTTGGCCTCCATCAAGGACGGAACCAAGCTTCCCGTTCAATCCTTCACTGACCCGGAATACATCACCGCCGACAATTTTGCGTCGGACTACAAAGCGAAGCTCTGCCACTGAACCAGATATGCGTCATGCGCCGCAGTGCGCATGACGCTCTTTGGGCCGGCAGTTCGTCGGCGGGCACACGGGATCGATCCTCGGGAGTGAGCTTTTGATGCAATCGGATTTCTTCTCGCTCGACAGGATATCGAAGCGCTTCGGCGTCGTGCAGGCGCTCGACAATGTCTCGATTGCCTTTCGGCCAGGAGAGGTGCTTGCCCTGGTTGGCGAGAATGGCGCCGGCAAGTCGACAATGATGCGAATTCTCGAGGGCGTGTTCGCACCGGACACCGGCACCGTGCTGCATGGCTCCACGCCGATCGTTTTCAGCGAACCGCGCGACAGCCACAGAGCCGGAATACGGGTCATCCATCAGGAGCCGGAGATCGTTCCGAACCTGACCGTGGCCGAGAACATTTTCGTCGGCGAACTGCCGCGGCTGGCAGGCGTCCTGCTCGACTGGCACAAGCTCGAGGACCAGACCGATAAGGTGCTTGCGACCTTCGGCATGCAGCAGGATATGCGGCCGCGGCAACTTTGCAGCACGCTCGGTCCGGCACAGCGTCAGATGATCGAAATCATGCGCGCCATACGTGCCGGCGGCCGGCTGATCGCATTTGATGAGCCGACCTCGTCACTGACCGACGACGAAGCGCGCCGTCTGTTTTCAGTAATTCGCCGGCTGCGCGGCGAGGGCACTTCGATCGTCTACATCTCTCACAGGCTGAACGAGGTCATCGACCTTGCGGATCGCATTGTCGTCTTGCGGGACGGCCGGCTGGTCGATGATTCCCCCGCTGCCGGTGCCAGCGAGCAGACCATAGCCAAGCTCATGGTGGGCCGCGACATCGCCGATCTGTTTACGCGCGAGATGTGGCAATCGGGGCAACCGTTGCTGGAGGTGACAGGCCTGACCACCGACCACGTCACCGATGTGAGCCTCAAGGTCCGCCGCGGCGAGGTGCTCGGCATTGCCGGCCTTATGGGTGCGGGTCGATCCGAACTGGCAAAGGCGATTGTCGGCTATGATAGGCGCGTCGACGGAACCATAACGATGAATGGTGCGCCCGTTGGCCCTAACAGCCCGCATGCAGCGATCGTGGCCGGTATCGGCTTTGCCCCGGAAGACCGCAAGCACGAGGCGCTGCTGTTGTTCCGAAGCATTCTTGATAACGCCTCGCTTTGCGTGCCCGACAGAACGTCGACCTTCGGCTTCTTCAACCGGCGCAAGGCACTGGAGATCGTCTCACCGCTTGCAGCAAAGATGTCGATCAAGGCGCCCAACCTCGACGAACAGGTTTCGAAATTATCGGGTGGCAACCAACAGAAGGTCGTTCTCGCGCGTTGGCTTGCGCGGCAGCCGATGCTTCTCATCCTCGACGAGCCGACCCGCGGCATCGACATCGGCGCCAAGGCGGAAATCTATCGCCTGATCGACGAACTCGCCGCCAGCGGCATCGGCATAATCCTGATTTCCTCGGAAATGCCGGAACTGATCGGGCTGGCTGACAGGGTGCTTGTTATGGCTGGAGGCCGGATCACGGCCGAACTTTCCCGCCCTGACATCGACGAGGCCACGATCCTGAGACATGCCATGCCTCAATCTGCAGCATCGCTTGGAGGACAAATTCAGTGAACAGCCTTGAGCTCAGGACAGCAACAACGCAAACCGGCAAAAGGCGCGCTTCCTTGCGCATCGCAGAGCGCATCGGCATTCACAACATAAGCCTTCTTGTTGCTCTCGCCATTCTCGTGCTCATTTTCGGCACCCTGAGAGGCGACGTGTTCTTCTCCAGCCGAAACCTGCTGAACATCGGTCTAGGCATTACCATCCTGGGCGTTCTGGCGATGAGCCAGACCGTGGTTATTGTCGCCGGAGGGCTCGATATTGCCGTCGGCGCAATTGTCGGTCTGACCACAGTATCGACGGCAATGGCCATCCAGGCCACCGGATCACCCGCCGCGGGCATTCTTGCCGGCCTGGTCCTGGGCGGTCTTGCCGGCCTCGTGAACGGCATCATCATCACCTATGGGCGGGTCAACGCTGTCATCGCGACTCTCGGTACGATGGCGATCTTCCGCGGCATCGCGTTCATCATGTCCGATGGGCAATCGATCGCGATTTTCAGCGACACTTTCCGCTTCATCGGGATCGGACGAATCCTCGGCCTGCCTCTGCTGATCTGGATTCTCTTGCTGACCGCGATCGTGTTCCATCTCTTCCTTGCCCGCTCGATCGTTGGCCGCAACATCTATGCCCTGGGCGGCAATCCCGTTGTCGCACGCTTCTCCGGCATCAACATCAACCGCTACCGCGTCGGCATCTATATCATGAGTGGAGTGGCGGCCGGATTGGCCGGGATTCTGTTGGCTGCCCGTACCGGCTCCGGGCAGCCAGTATCCGGATCCCAAGGCCTGGAACTCGAGGCCATCACAGCGGCCGTTCTGGGTGGCTGCGCCTTGCAGGGCGGCAAGGGCACGATCGTCGGCGCACTGCTGGGCGTCGCGATCATTGGCGTCCTCAACAACGGAATGATACTGACGTCCGTGCCAACCTTCTATCAGTTGCTTGCCAAGGGCTCGCTGCTGATACTTGCTGTGGTAATTGCCGAGTACCACTTGAACAGGACATGACGATGGACGCGGCGATCGCTTCGACTGGCCAAGGCAAGCAGGACATTCCTGCCGCAGATGGCACCACGTCATCGCTCAAGGATCGCATCGCACGCGATCTCGGACAGCGCATCCTCGCCGGCTCCTACGCCCAGCACTCCGTCCTGCCGACGGAAGCCGAACTTTGCGTTATCTACGGGGCGAGCCGCACCGCGCTTCGCGATGCTCTTCTGACGCTTTCGGCGAAAGGATTGATCGAGGCACGCAAGCGGGCCGGGACGCGTGTGCGCGTGTCGAGTGAATGGAACAGGCTGGATGCTCAGGTTCTGGAATGGATGCGCGATATCGAGCCCGATCTCGATTTCGTCCGCGGATTGATCGAGGCGCGGCTGGTCATTGAACCCGCTGCCGCCCAACTTGCGGCCAAGATGGCGACGTCAGGCGATCTCGCAGTCATCGAAGCGGCCTATGAAGCCATGCGCATTGCTCCGCAGGACGATCTCGCTGCGTGTCTCGATGCCGACGTCAGGTTTCATACCGCCATCCTTCGTGCCAGCCGCAACCCGGTGTTCGCCAATCTCGGCAATATGCTTGCGGCCGCCCTCAGCTTCTCCTTCCGCTTGACCACATCGGCCACCGCTAATTACCAGCAGACGCTGAGCGCGCATGGCGACGTGCTGGAGGCAATCCGGATGCGCAGGGCCGACGATGCACACGATCAGATGAAGGCGCTCATCGGGATCGCGTCGAACGACCTTCTTGCAGTGGCTCGCAAAGGCCGCCATCAACAGCCGATCGCCGCTGCCAAGGCCGATACCGTCTGAAGCGGATGGTCGGGACGATCAAGATCAGAAGCGGAGACCTGTCTGCTGAAATCGTCCCATCGCTTGGGGCAGGTCTTGCGAGGTTCGACTATGGGCGCGTGCCGCTCTTCAGGCCTTGGCCAAACGGCGGGAGCAGCAAACCGTTCGACCTTGCCTGCAACCTGCTTTTGCCATGGTCAAATCGCATCTCGGGCGGCGGCTTCATATTCGAGTCCAAATTCCACGAACTGCCTGCCAACGTCGCAGGCGAACCATTTCCAGTTCACGGCAATGGATTTTCGAGCGCGTGGAACGTCGACAGTCTGACGCAGGACAAAGCGAAGCTATCGCTCATCAGCAACGGACCCGGCCCATATCGATATCGCGCCGAGGTGAGCTACGCGCTGGCCGGGCAGGGGCTCGAGCTGAAGCTTCGCATCGTCAATCAGGCGCCGGTCAGGCTCCCGTTCGGGCTTGGCATCCATCCATGGTTCCCAAGAACGGCACGGACCACGCTTCATGCGCCGGCCTCGCAGGTTTGTCTCGAACTGCCCAGCCATCTCCCTGAACGGTTTGTCGATATCAAAACTCGTCCCGACTGGGATTTCGGCGCCCCGGCCGTATTGCCGAACGGATGGATAAACGATCTGTTTGCCGGTTGGAACGGCGTCGCTACCATATCGTGGCCGGAGCACAGTTGCAGCCTGCGGATTGAAGCTTCATCGCCCTTGAATTTCTACCTGGTCTATTCGCCATCGGACGAGAGCGACTTCTTCTGTTTTGAACCGGTCAGTCATACTGTCGATGCTCACAATCGTGGTTCGATCGACAAATGGAATGGACTGTCGGTGCTTGGGCCTGGCGAGAGCCTGGCAGCCCGTTGCAGCTTTGCCGTCAGTTAGGCGGACCTCTGCGGCGCCCTCGAATTGGCGGATGTCGGCCAGCATGTCCGGTGAGAACGAAGCCGGCTTTTCGTCCAAGCGGAGCTTGGGAAGAGGGAACTCCGGCGACAGGGAACCCGTGAGCCAGGTCGACGTTTGCCGGATGTCGCTGCGCAGCTCGTCTGCTTGAGGGCCCACCAAATGTGCCTGGCAGGATTGGATCAATGACGGATGTTGAACCAAAAGAATTCGTGCTCGCAGGCATCGTCATGAAGCGACTGGTCTCCGGCGAACAGACGGGAGGCTTGTTGAGTCTCTTCGAAAACAGAAGCGACGGGCACACGAAAACGCCAATCCATGTTCATGCGAATGACGACGAGACGGTCTACGTCATCGAAGGGCACTTGACCGCAATTGTGGACGGCGAGGTCCGAACGCTCTCGCCCGGCGAGAGCATGTTTTTGAAGCGCGGCATCCCGCACCAGCTCATGAATCCCGGCAATCAGCCCGTTCGCTATATCCTGATAGACACGCCAAGTGTGTTCGAGCAGTTTCTCGCCGAAGGTGGCCATGAACGCAGCAAGGGAGAGGTGGTCGGGCCGCCGACGCCTGCCGATATCGAGCGGCTCAAAGTAGCCGCGCCGAAGTTTGGGATTACGCTTCTGCAGGACTGGCCGGCAAGAGAGTAGATGGCTTCGTGATGGCGGCTTGGATCGCCGCTAAAGCCGGCCCTTGCCCGAGGAACCGGTATTGGCTAGCCGCCGGCAAGCCAATCCGAGAGGCTGCGGGCAAAACTTCGCGGCACGATGAGTTCGCACGCGGTCTCGCCGGTGCGCAGGAAGAGCACGGGCACGTGATGGAAGGATGTTTGCACGGCGCGGCCCGGAGCGGCGGCCGGCGCGTGCCAGTTGACGGCAATGCATCCGGACAGAAGCCTTGCGATACCAGGGCCGGCCATTTTCAAACGAACACGACCTTCGCCGAGGGGAACCGAACAGCCGAGGTCGGGGTCGACGGCAAGCGCGGGCGCTTGCGCGCTCTCATCGAGAACCAGCCAGAGGCGGCGAGGTGCAACGCGGACGACGAGTAGACCTTTGTGGCGAACCGTCTCTCCAACCGAGGTGGGAAGTTTCGTGTTGAGCGACGCCGAGACGCTCTTTTCGAATTGTCTCAGTGTCGCGTCCCAGCCCTCGATCTGGATAAGCGGACAATCCGCCACGGACAGGCTGAAATCCCGAGAAGAGGTCAAGCTAGCCATGCAGCCGTTCTCCCTGCGGATCGATGAATACCGGCGAGACAACGCGGGCGCGAACCGTTTCGGCCTTCATCGGATAGACCGCCACGACCTCGCTTCCTTCTGCCGCGACATCACCGGCAAGCAGAGCCAACCCGACATAATGGCCGCGTTCGGAGCTGAAAGTGACGGAGGTGACACGACCGCGCCCATGGCCATGGGGTTTCTCATCCGGCAGGAACAGGATGGCGCCGCCGCGCAGGCGTTTTCCGTCCTCGATGCATTCCAGTCCGACCAGACGCTGCCGGTTGGGCGCCCGGAGGGCAGGGCGCCGTCGCAGGACGTCGCCGACGAAGCCGCTGCGCTTGCCGGCCATGCGGCCGAGGCCGAGATCGTCGAGCGTCGTGCGCCCATCGATCTCCGGTCCGGCGACATGGCCCTTTTCGACCCGCAGCGCGCCAAGCGCCTCGACACCGTAAGGCTTCAGGTCGAAGGGTCTGCCGGCTTCGAGCATGCGGCTCCAGAGCTGTTCACCGGCAGTGGCGCCGACATAGATTTCGTAAGCGCGCTCGCCGGAATAACTGAGACGCAGGATGCGGAGCGCACGGCCCTCCCATTCGCTTTCGAGTAGCCCCATATGCGAAAGCGCCTCCTCGGAAACGTCGAGAGCGGGAAACGCTGCATTCAGGATCGCGCGGCTGTTAGGCCCGGCAACCGACATCGCCGCCCAGTCGTCGCTGACCGAAGTGACGGTCACGCGCAAATCCGGCCAGGCCGTGTCGAGCAGGAATTCGAGACGCGACAGCACATCGGCGGCCTTGGCGGTCGAAGTGGTCATGAAGAATCGGTTTTCCGCTAGCCGCGTCGTGGTGCCGTCGTCGAAGACAATGCCGTCGTCGCGCAGCATGACGCCGTAGCGGGCGCGGCCTACCGCCAGCTTGGCAAAGCCGTTGGCGTAGACGCGATCGAGGAAGATTGCCGCATCCGAGCCCTGGACATCGATCTTGCCGAGCGTGGAGATGTCCATCAGCCCCGCGGCCTGGCGCACATTCCGCATTTCGGCGACATAGGCGTCGTTCACGTGGCGCCCCGACTGCCGGTAGAAATAGGGCCGCATCCAGAGCCCGACCTCGAGCATCTCGGCGCCGTTCGCCATGTGCCAATCGTGCATCGGCGTGCGGCGGATCGGCTTGAAATGATGGCCGATGGCGCGCCCGGCAAGCGCCCCGATGGCAACCGGCGTATAGGGCGGGCGGAAGGTCGTGGTGCCGGTCTCAGGAATCGTTGCGTTGCGCAGCGCTGCCATCGCGGCAAGTGCGGGAAAATTGCTGGTCTTGCCCTGGTCGGTGCCCATGCCGAGCGTGGTGTAGCGCTTCAGGTGCTCGACCGATTCATAGCCCTCGCGATGGGCGAGCCCGATATCCCCAGTTGTCACATCCATCTGGAAATCGACGAAGGCTTTTTCACGTCCGACCGAAGGGGCTTCGCGAAGTAGCGTCGTAGCGGTCTCGCCGAGATCGAGTTTGGACGGAGCGGGCACCGGCGCCGACTTGCCGCAGTAGGCTGCCGCTTCGATGCCGGCGCGATGGCCGTCCTCGACGGCAGCGGCGGTCGCATAGGCTCCTATCATTGCGCCGGCGCCGAACTGGCTGGCTGAAAAGACGCCCGGCACGAAGCCGTCAATGTCGTCGCGATAGACAGGTTTGACACCGAGGTGTGAGGTGAGATGCACGGTTGGCGACCAGCCGCCGGAGATGCAGACCAGGTCACAGGCGGCCGAGGATTGTCCCTCCGGTCCATTGAGCGTTACGCGCCTGACGGCATGGCCGCCGTGCAGGTCGACGATGCGCGTTGCGGCCCGCACCACCACGCCGAGCCGTGCGGCTTCCGCGGCAAGTGCTGCGGGCGGGACGGCGCGCAGATCGGCAACCGTCACCTCCGCGCCGGCTGCGGCATAGTCGAAGGCGGTGCGCCAGGCACCGTCATTGGTGGTGGCGACAATGATTTTCTTGCCCGGCAGGACGGCGAAACGATTGAGATAGGTCCGGGCGGCCGAGGCAAGCATGACGCCGGGCCGGTCATTGTTCGAGAACACCATCGGCCGCTCGATGGCGCCGGTGGCGAAAACAATCGAGCGGGCGCGCAGCATAGTGACCGTTTGGCGGGCCTCGCCATTCGGCTTCTGATCGGTTGGATCGCGCTGTTTGACCAGTCCAAGGACATTGCCGTCATAGCTGCCGAAAGCGGTCGTCCGCTTCATCAGCGCGACGGTTTCGAAGTCCTCCAACTCGGCCTCGGCCTGCCTCAGCCATGCGGCCGCTGCGCTGTCGGACGGTTCCGCCAAAAGCTGGCCGCCAAGCAGAAAATCTTGCTCGATCAGCGCGACCCGCGCGCCGGCTGCGGCGGCTGTCCGCGCCGCCGACAGTCCCGCCGGGCCGCCGCCGACGATGGCGACATCGGCAAAGGCATGACGAACCTCATAGCGGTCGGGATCGGGGTCGGTGCCGGCCCTGCCCAGGCCGGCCGCCTTGCGGATGAAATGTTCGTAGAACATCCAGGCGCGGCGCGTCGGGCCCATGAAGGTCTTGTAGTAGAAGCCGGCGGACAGAAACGGTGCCAACAGTCCGTTGACGCTTTGCACGTCGAAGGCAAGCGACGGCCAGCGGTTCTGACTCTCCACGACCATGCCGTCGGCGAGTTCCAGCGTCGTCGCCGGCAGGTTCGGCTCGCGCCTGCCGGCGCTCCCGAGCGTAACCAGCGCATTCGGCTCTTCGGGCCCGGCGGAAAAAATGCCACGCGGGCGATGATATTTGAAGCTGCGACCAACCAGCGCGACGCCGTTGGCGAGCAGCGCCGAGGCAAGTGTGTCGCCGCGATACCCAGCCAGCTTGCGGCCGTCGAAGGTGAAATTGACCGGCACCTCGCGACTGATACGGCCACCCACTGGCAGGCGTTTGCGGTTCGAACTCATGCCGGTTGTTTCCTGACGGTCGATTTCCTGGCGAAGTCGACGGATGCGATCGCGTGGTTGCGGGTGTCGCGTTCGACCACCAGCCATTGCCGGCAACCGGTCACGTGCTGCCAGAATTCGCGATGCTGGCCGGCCGGGTTTTTCCTGACGTAGACATAACGGTACCAGGCCTCAGGATCGGGATCGTCATGGGCCGGACGCGTGACCGAGGCATCGCCGCCATAGCGGAATTCGTCATGGTCGCGCGGGCCGCAGCAGGGGCATTCGATGCGCAGCATTTTGTCCCGCCTCTTATTGCAGCCAGGCGGAAGGGCCGACTCCGGCCTCATCGAGCGTGTGGCCGGCGCGGAAACGATCGAGCCCGTAGGCCGCGATCAAGGGATGCGGCTTGCCGGTGGCGATCGTGTGGGCGAAGCACCAGCCGGAAGCCGGCGTCGCCTTGAAGCCGCCATAGCACCAGCCGCCATTGAGATAGAGGCCGTCGATCGGCGTCGGGCAGATGATCGGGCTGGCATCGGGGGTCATGTCCATGACGCCGCCCCAGTGGCGCAGCAGGCGGACGCGCGAAATGCACGGCATCAATGCAATCGCCGCCTCCGCCACCTCGCGAACGACGCCGAGATTGCCGCGCTGGGCGTATGAATTGTAGCCGTCGAGATTGCCGCCGAAGACCAACCCGCCCTTGTCGGACTGGCTGACGTAGAAATGGTCGGCGCCGTAAGCGACGACGTGATCTACCAGCGGCTTCAGCGGTTCGGTGACAAAGGCTTGCAGGACGTGGCTTTCGATCGGCAGTTCAAGGCCGGCCTTGGCACCGAGCACGGATGTATGACCGGCAACAGCGAGGCCGACCTTGCCGGCGCCGATCCGGCCTTTCGTCGTTTCGACGCCGACGATACTGTCGCGGTCGCGGAGGAAGCCGGTCACTTCGCAGTTCTGGATGATGTCGACGCCATGGCCGTCGGCGGCGCGCGCATAGCCCCAGGCGACGGCGTCGTGGCGCGCCGTGCCCGCCCGGCCCTGGAAGATAGCGCCATGGATCGGGAAGCGGGCGGTGTCGGAAAAGTCGAGATAAGGCACCAGCCGGCGCACGTCTTCCCGGTCGAGGATATCGGCATCGATGCCGTTCAGCCGCATGACATTGGCGCGGTGGCTGAAGCCGTCGAGCTGATCGGCCGAATGCGCTGTGACGAGCTGGCCGCGCTGCGAGAACATGACGTTGAAGTTCAGCGCCCGCGACATGCCCTCCCAAAGCTTCATCGAGAATTCGTAGAACTGGGTATTGCCGTCGAGCAGGTAGTTGGAGCGGATGACGGTGGTGTTGCGGCCGACATTGCCGCCGCCGACATAACCCTTTTCGAGCACGGCGACGTTACGGATGCCGTGGTTCTCGGCGAGGTAGAAGGCGGTGGCGAGGCCGTGTCCGCCGCCGCCAATAACGATCACGTCATAGGACGATTTTGGCTCCGCTGCCCGCCAGGCGCGCTGCCAATTCTTCTGGCCGGACAGCGCGTTGCGTAAGATCCAAAATGCCGAGTAGCGCGCCATGTGTGCAGGCCTATCGAACGATCGGGCCGGCCGGCGTGCGGGTAAGCACTTCGGCGCCCGCATCGGTCAACAGCACCGTGTTGGAAACGAAGTCATCGCCGCGACCGGTGCCCATCAGCCATGACAGGATGTGGAAGCTCATCCCGGTCTCGATCTCGAGGTCGGAATCGTGCCTCAAGCCCGTCACCGAATTGCCGCCGGTCCATGATGGCGGCTGGCCGGCGCCGACCAGGTAACCGCAGTGATGGCGGCGATAGTGGGAAAGACCGGACTCGTCGACGACAGCCTGCCAGGCGGCGTAGACATCGCGCGCCTTGGCGCCCGGCCGCAACGCCTCGACGACCGCGTTGAACGCCTTGGCGGTCACTTCCGCCATTGCGGCGTCTTCGTCGCTGATGTGGCCGATGCGAACGAGCCGGCCGAGCGGGGCGTGGTAGCGCGAGATGCACCCGGACAATTCGACAAAGACCGGCTCGCCCTTGCGGTAGATCCCGTCGCCCCAGGTCGTGTGCTCTTCACCCAGGCGCGCGGCTGGGCGGATGAACGGTCCGAAGCCCGGCGCATGACCGCCTGCGCGGATCATTGCCGCAACACATTGGGCGGCGACCTCCTGTTCGGAAGCGCCATCGGAGATCGCGGCGATCGCGGCACCGGCGGCGGCGTCCGTCACCTTGGCGGCTCGACGCATCAGCGCCTGTTCCTCGGCGCTCTTCACCCACCGCATCTTGTCGATCAGACCGGAGACATCGCTCCATTTGGCGTCCGCCTGCGTCTGGAACGCAACGGCAAGCCCATGGCTGAGGCCAGCCGTCCAGTATTCGAGGCCGATCCGCTTGCCGGACAGGCCGAGCTCCACAAGTACCCGCGCGGCAAGCTCGGCCGCCGTTTCGCTGTCGGAATGGCCACGGAATTCCGCTGCCTTCACCTGCTTCTCGATCGTCACCTTCTCCATCGAGCGGGTGACCAGAACAGGTTTTCCCCGGAGCGGGACGATCAGCAGGTGAGGGGCAAAATACCCCCAGTGATCGAGCCCGGTGAGATAGAAGACGTTCTCCGGCGAGGCGAAGACCGCCGCATCGAGCTCGCGCTCAACCAGTGCAGTACGGACCTTTGCCAGGCGGCCGGCGATTTCGGCTTCGGAAAACGGATTGCGGTCCATCGGGCGTCCTCGTGCTTGTTGCCGGGTTGGTGGCGGGCATGGTTCTTTTCGGCAGCCGGTTTCCCGGCCACCATGTCAGTCGATGACGATGAGTTCGCGCGCCACATCGCAGAGGCGTTCGCCGCCGCGTTCCGTGACGACGAACGATTCCGAGATGGCGATGCCGAAATCGTCGAGCCAGACGCCGGCCATGAAATGGAAGCACATCCCAGGCTGCATCTCGGTGGTGTCGCCGGGACGAAGGCTTGCGGTGCGTTCACCCCAATCGGGCGGGTATGCGAGCCCGACCGGATAGCCGACGCGGCTTTCCTTCTTCAGCCCGTTCTTCCTCAACACTGCCTGCCAGGCGGCTTCCACCTCCTCGGCGGTGTAGCCGGGGCGCGCCTTCTCGAGGCCAGCGTCGACGCCCTCGACGATCGCCTTGGCCATGTCGAGGATGGCTTGCGGCGGCTTTCCGAAATGTACCGTCCGGGTCAGCGCCGCATGATAGCGGCGGCGCACGCCGGCGATCTCCAGAATGGCGAGGCCGCTGTCCGGCAGCGGCGCGTCGGACCACGTCAGATGCGGCGTGCTGGTGCCCTCGCCAACGGGCATCAGCGGACAGATCGCGGCATAGTCGCCGCCCGCTCCGGGCACCCCCATGATCTGCGCGTGATAGATTTCGGCAATGACATGGTTCTGAGGCACACCGGGCCGCATTTTCTCGATGGCGCGGTTCATGGCATGCGTGCAGATCGCACCCGCCTCGCGGATCAGCACCAGCTCGGCCTCGGATTTGACCAGCCGCGCCCAGTTGACGAGATCGTGGTTGTTGGCGAAGTGCGCGTCGGGCAGCCCTTGGACCAGATGGGCGTGGCAGCGCGCCGTATAATAATGCGCGTCCATCTCGACGCCGATGCGGGCTTTTCCCCAACCACGCGACCGGATCAGTTGGGCGAGTTCGTCATAAGGGTGCTCGACGGGCTGTTGCACCAGCCGTTCCGAGAACGGCATGATGTTTTTCTCCGGCAGGCCGGTGGTTAGGCGTGCGCTCTTGGCATCCTGCGACCTACCGAACCAGATCGGCCGGTCCTCCTCCAGATGGACGAGCACGCACTGCGGAACGTAGAACGACCATCCGTCATAGCCGGTCAGCCAGCACATGTTGGCGGGATCCTGACAAACGATGAGATCGAAGCCGGCTTTTTGCATACGTGTCTTCACGCCGGCGAGGCGCTGCCCATACTCCGCTTGCGTGAATGTCCCGAAGCCGTTCGCGGTCGCCACCGAAATCCTGCCTTCCAGGTACGCCGTTTGCCTTTTGTAAATGGCAACTAGGCCAAATTGTGCACAACTCGACGTCAATTTGCTGGCTAACTGCGAATTGTCGCCGAATTTTCATGGTTTTTATATCTCTGCTTGCGAAATGTCTAGGGCAGTTGTATACGTCTGATCAAGCAGGCGTCGACCTCGAAGAAGGCCGCGCCCTGGGAACCATCCACAGTTGTCCAATGGGAGAAAAGCATGCTCAAATCATCGATATCGCGCCGTATGGTCGTGAAGGCGGCTGCCTGCATCGCGCTCGCCGCGACGTCATTGACGTCGTTGTCCGCTCACGCGGAAACCACCCTCGAACGGGCCAAGAAGGACGGCTACATCCGCGTCGGTTTCGCCAACGAGGCGCCGTTCGGTTACGCCACGCCAGACGGCAAGCTGACCGGCGAGGCCCCTGAAGTCGCCAAGGCGGTGCTCGCCAAGATGGGCATATCGCAGGTCGACGGTGTTTTGACCGAATTCGGCTCGCTCATTCCGGGTCTCAAGGCCGGCCGCTTCGACATCATCGCCGCCGGCATGTTCATCACTCCGAAGCGCTGCGCCGAGATCAACTACTCCGAGCCGTCCTACGGCATCGGCGAGGCTATGCTGGTGGCAAAAAGCAATCCGAAAGGCATCAAGGATTTTTCCAGCATCAAGGACAATCCGGATCTCAAGCTTGCCGTGATGGCCGGCGCCGTTGAAGGCGGCTTCGCCAAGGAAGCGGGCGTTGCCGATGGGCAGATCGTCTCCTTGCCTGACCAGTCCAGCCTGGTCGCCGCCGTCCAGTCGGGCCGCGCCGACGCTGCCGCGCTGACCGCTCTTTCGATCGCCGACATGGCCAAGAAAGCCGACGGTGTCGAATCGACCAAGCCCTTCGGCGAGGTTGCCGGCAAGTCGGTGAAAGGCCATGGCGGCTTCGGCTTCCGCAAGGAAGACACCGACCTGCAGGAGGCGTTCAACGCCGAACTGAAGAAGTTCCTCGGTTCGCCGGAGCATATCGCGCTGGTCGAGCCACTCGGCTTCGGCAAGGACTATCTCCCCAACAAGACCACCGCAGAGCTCTGCGCGGGCAAATAGGCTCCCAACTGCTGGCGGCGCGAAAGCGCCGCCCTTTTCCTTCGGGGAATCGCATGGGTATCCGTACGCTCGTTGCCATGCTGGTCATCGCGCTTGTCGTGATCGGTGCCTTGGCAACACAGGAATCATATCAAGTGTTTATGCCGGGGCTGCTGCAAGGCGCGGTCCTGACAATCGAGATCGCCGTCCTCGGCAGCCTGCTCGCAATTATCATGGGCGTGCTTGCAGCACTTGCAAGGATGTATGGCCCGACGCCGCTCAGATGGCTGGCCACGGTTTACGTCGAGATCTTCCGCGGAACGTCGGCACTGGTGCAATTGTTCTGGCTGTTTTTCGTGCTCCCGCAATTCGGCGTCACGATCAACGCGTTCGTGGTGGCGGTGCTCGCGCTCGGCCTGAATGTCGGCGCTTACGGATCGGAGTGCGTGCGCGGCGCGATCCAGTCCGTCGCCCGCGGCCAGTGGGAAGCGTGTACTGCATTGAACATGAGCCGCCCGCAGATGTTGCGTCGGATCATCCTGCCGCAGGCCTTTGTCGCGATGATCCCACCCTGGGGTAATCTGTTCATCGAGCTTCTGAAATCGACGGCGCTGGTCTCGCTGATCACGCTTTCGGACCTCGCCTTCAAGGCGCAGCAAATGAACCAGAACACGTTCAAGACCATTCCGATCTTCACCCTCGTTCTTTTGATGTACCTGGCAATGTCGCTGGTTGTGACCATCGGCATGCGGCTTCTTGAAAGGCGGGCGTCGCTCGGACTGGCGCGGGGGAAGGCGGCATGATCTGGGATTGGGGATTTGCCCTGGAAATCCTGCCGGTGCTTGCTCGCGCCGCCGTCATTTCCATCGAAGCGACGCTGATCGGCTTTGCGCTTGCCGCCTCGCTCGGCCTGGTGCTGGCCGTTGTCCGCATCGCCGTGCCATGGACCAGCTGGACGATTTCGGTGCTGGTCGAGCTGATCCGCTCGACCCCGCTGCTCATCCAGATATTCTTTCTCTATTTCGTCTTTCCGAAATTCGGTGTCGTGCTCGACGCTTTCACCGCCGGGGTGCTGGCCATCGGCATCCACTACGCCGCCTATTGCTCCGAGGTTTATCGCGCCGGATTCGACAACATCCACCGCGGCCAGTGGGAAGCCTCGATCGCGCTCAATCTTTCGTCCTGGACGACGTTCCGCGACATCATCATTCCGCAGGCGGTCCCGCCGATCGTTCCGGCGCTCGGCAATTATCTGGTGGCCTTGTTCAAGGAAACGCCGTTGCTTTCCGCAATCGCCGTGATGGAACTGATGCAGACCGCCAAGATCATCGGCTCCGAAACGTTCCGCTACACCGAGCCGATCACGCTGGTCGGCCTGTTTTTCCTTGCCATGAGCCTGGTTTCGGCGGCGCTCATCCGCTCCCTCGAAGGGCTGCTCAACCGGAGGACCACCCGATGACTGAACAACCGATGGTCCGCTTCGACAATGTATCGAAACGCTACGGCACGTTAACCGTTCTCGACGGGCTCAATCTCGAAATAGCGCGCGGCGAAAAAGTCTCGGTCATCGGTCCGTCGGGTTCGGGCAAGACGACGGTGCTGCGCATGCTGATGACGCTGGAGACGATCAATGACGGCGTCATCTGGGTCGAAGGCGAGCCGCTGACCCATATGGAGAGGAACGGCAAGCTTGTTCCCGCCGATCTCGCCCACATCCGCAAGATCCGCGCCAAGATCGGCATGGTGTTCCAGTCGTTCAACCTGTTTCCGCATATGACGGCGATGCAGAACTGCATCGAGGCGCCGATAACGGTGCTCGGAATGAAGCGGGCGGACGCCGAGGCACGAGCGGCCGAGCTGCTGGAGCTGGTCGGTCTGGCCCAGAAGAAGGACCACTATCCGTCACAGCTTTCTGGTGGCCAGCAGCAGCGCGTCGCCATCGCCAGGGCGCTGGCCATGCGGCCCAAGATCATGCTGTTCGACGAGGTGACGTCTGCGCTCGACCCGGAGCTTGTCGGCGAAGTGCTGCAGGTGATAAGGCAGATCGGGCGCGAGCATGATCTAACCATGCTGATGGTCACCCATCAGATGGGCTTCGCCAAGGAGTTTTCCGACCGCGTTTGCTTCTTCTATCAAGGCAAGATCTGCGAGCAGGGGCCGCCAAGCGAACTGTTTGGTGCTCCCAAGAACGAGCGGACACGGCAATTCCTGCACGCTGTCCTGGAGGCTGGGTGACGATCGAGACAGAGGCCAAGCCGCCCACGACGGTGACCGCCGCGCCGCCGCGCCCGCTCTCCGCGCGGGAGCGGTTCGAGCGCATCTACCGGATATTGCGTGACCGCATCTGCCTGCTCGATTATGCGCCGGGAAGCCACCTGTCCGAGGAAGAACTTGCCCAGGAATTCGAGATCAGCCGCACGCCGGTCCGGCGCGTGCTGGCGCGCCTTGAATCCGAGGGTCTGGTTCAATCCGTCCACGGCGTCGGCACGATCGTCACCGACGTCGACATCGAGGAATTGCAGCAGGTCTATCATCTGCGCCTGGAGCTGGCGCTCCTCGTCGGCAAGCTTTCGCCGATCCCGCGCACGGCGGACGACCTCGACCGGATACGGGCGCTCATCGCGCGCTGCGATTCCGACATACTCAATCCCGACCAGCGCGCTTTCCTGCGCCTCAACATGGATTTTTTCTACGAGCTCACGGCGATGACCGGCAACCAGCCACTGCGCGAGATCAGCGAGCGCCTGTATTTTCAGGTCGCGCGCGTCGTCCTGAAGCTGATGCCGCAATTGGGCCTCGTCGAGGAATTCACCGCGTTCCGCCGCGAAATGGAAGAGGTCCTTGCCGCGGCCGAAATCGGCGACTGGGAGTCCATCGGGCACATAAGGCGGGCGCATATCTCGATGAGCTTCCGCCGCATGATGCGCCATGCAGGCGAGGCGAATCTGGATAGAGCTACATAATCAGCCCCGTAAGATTGTGCTAGTGGACTGCCGTCGAACTGGCTTCGTTTGCCAGGGAAAGCAGGCCGCCCGCCCCGATCCCGACAGAATTTGCCAGCACCGGGAATGACCAGAACGGCCCGATCCTGCAGGCCCATACCTGCCCTCAGAGAGCGTCCTCATTCGGTATGTTGGCGGGGTTCCAGACGACCTCCCACAGGTGTCCGTTCGGATCGCGGAAGTATCCGGCATACCCGCCAAAGAATGTGTCCCGAGCAGGCTTGATGATCTCGGCTTCGGCGCGAGCGGCCTCATCCATCACTTGATCGACTTCTTCGCGGCGCACAACGTTGTGGCCGATTGTGAACGAGGTCGAGCTGATCGGCGCCTTGGGCAGGCCGGTGTCGCAGGCGAGGTCGTCCTGAGCCCAGATCGCGAGCTTCAACCCGCCGGACAGCGTGAAGAACGCGACGGCGCCATGCTCGAACTCGCGGCCGATGATCCCTTCCGTCGGCAAGCCGAAACCGTCGCGGTAGAACGCGAGAGAACTCTCGAGGTTGGCGACAGCGATAGTCAAAACCGAAATGCGCGGTTTCATGGCAGTCTCCTGTGGTTGTCGGAGACACCAGGATAAAGTCGGGCGACAGTGAAGACTTGAACAAAACGGCCAATGAAGAGCGCGACGTGGTTTCACCCGTTCTGCAGCAGGTGATGAATCTGTCGCGGGGTGCTTCCCGTCAGGCGGCGGCTCTCGCGGACAAGATGCGCCTGGTCGGAATAGCCCGCCTCGGCTGCCAGGATGGCCGTAGCGCTGTTCGATTGGCTCGAAAGCCGCAGAAAGCGCTGGTAGCGGAGGATACGGTCAAGCGTCTTGGGGCCATAGCCGAAGCTCTCGTCGAAGCGCCGGCGCAACGTTCTTTCGCTCATCTCGAGCGCGCGCATCAACCAGGGGACGAGAGGCGCGTCGGGTGGCGGCCCGCGCTCGATCAAGCGATATGCCGCCTGCATGGGAACGTCTGTCGCGTGGGAGGCCATTTCCTCGGCGACGACCTGTTCGAGCGAACAGGCGAGATCCTCGAGATTGTCACCAGCGCGCACGCGGCTGGCGAGGCGCCGGGCTCGCGCTCCCCATAAATCGTCGAGGGACAGCCTCTGGCCGACAAGCTCGATTTGCGGCACGCCGAGCCATGCCGCCGCCGTGGCAGGATAAAAGCGCAAGCCGATCACGACCTCGTCTGCCGCCAGAACCTCGGTCTGCGGCTCCTTGTCGGGGCCGGCAACTCGGAAGCTGCCTCCGATCCATTGCAGATCGATCGTTGCGTCGGGCATGACGACGATTGGCGGTGCGCCCGCCGGGTCCATTCGATGCACCCACACCGAAGCAAAGCATCCGCGAAGCCGCGCCGACGGTGGACGTTGCTGAAATGAACCCGTTGCCTGCGCTGGGACGGGATCGCTCATCTCGCTCCTCTTCGGATTACCGGCGGTGAACCTACGACGCAGTGGCTGCGCCCGCCGTCGCTCGAGACAAGAATCTGCACGACCGACAACGTCTGCCAATCGAGAACGGTTGCAAGAATCGGTTGTTTTCTTCCGGCCGGAAGGAAGAGGGCAGGTGAGGGGTGATGCTACGTGCATCGCCATCGGCAGCGCCGTGTGCGGCTCATACGGCGATGGCCGTTTCGTTCAATCCGGCAAGCGAGATGCGTGCTTATCTTTCGGCGTCGTACATCACACGAGAGGTATGCATCATGAGCAACAACAACGATCAACGGATCGACTACGTCGAATTCAACGTGAAAGACATTCAGCGGTCACGCGACTTCTACGGAAAGGCCTTCGGCTGGACCTTCACTGACTACGGCCCGCAATATTGCGAGTTCAACGACGGGCGCTTGTCAGGTGGCTTCGCCGCTGGCCCAGCGAGGTCCGGAGGAGGCCCGCTCGTCATCCTCTATGCAGATGATTTGCCGGGAACGGTCAAGCGGGTCGAGCAGGCGGGAGGCAAGATCGTCAAGCCGATCTATGGATTCCCGGGCGGCAGGCGCTTCCATTTCGCGGACCCGGATGGTTACGAGCTTGCGGTTTACACCGAGGACGGCAGCAAGGAATGATCGCGTTCTTCCACCACCTCGGATTGGTTTTTGCTCGGCGGCGTCTTTATCTGGGCGGGCGCCGGGCATTTTCCTCAGATTCCGGGCGATTGTAGCGTCCCTGGCCGAGCGGCCTTTCCTGCTCCCAGGCCTCTTCTCGCGGCCGGATCGGTGCTGGAGATCCCAGGCGGCTTTTGCCTCGCAACGGGCCTTGGTGGGCCCTTTCCCGCCGCGGCATTGGCCGTATTCACCATTGCAGCGTCCTTCATGGCGCTCAATTTCTGGCGCTACAGCGGCGATGAACGCGAAGCCCTTCGTACCGTCTTCACCATCAATGTCGCCGTCTTGGGCGGATTGATTGTCGCCGCGACCAGTAGCCTGTGACGTCGTTTCGGGGCGGCGGCTTCGTCTTCATCTGCCATCAGCCGCTGGTCGTTGGCGATCCGGCGTCTTTGCAGCATTCGCCTATCGCTGCCAGAAGGGCAGCTTCGCGATCTCTTCCTCGGCCTGTCGTCTCGTCAGACCGATATCGTCGATCAGATGGGGATTGGTCTCCGCCAATCGCTTGAGGTCCCAGCGAAAGCGTGTCGGCTCGCGCCCGGCCGCGATAATGCTTCGCAGCGTCGTCAGGCTGTAGCGCCGACGCGACGCTTCCGCCGGCCGCGCTGCCTGAAGCGGGGCCGAGGCAAGGGTGGGAATATCGCTCATGGCAACCTCCATATGGTTTGAGGGGGCCCTTACGGTTTGGGGGGGCCTCGTCCTGAAAGAGGCTGAATTCTGCAGGATACGACCGGCGTCGTAATTAAGATCTCCCAAATAGTTCTCAAAACTTCCAAACGGGCTATAGATGCGCCGTATGCAGGGACCGCGCTTTGCCTTTGGTCCGTTCGTGCTTGATCCGGGTGCGGGAACGCCGCAAGCAGCTTTAGTCCGCGGTAGCTGACGGCAACGGGGACATCGTTCCGAAGGAGCGCTTCGATCGCAGCCTGGAAGATATTTTTGCCGTTCAGGACGAGGTCACCGGCAAGATCGTCGAGGCGTTACTCGGCCGGCTGCGTGCACCGTCGCCGCGCAATCGGCCCCAAAATCTCGAGGCCTACGATCTCTGCGTGCGGGCGCGCAAGCTGATGGATGATTCGCCGCAGACGGCGCAGGAAGCGCATCTTGATGCTGACCCGCGCGGTTTCACTCGATCCGGAATATGCCGAGGCCTATCGCTGGCTTGCCATGAACCACTGGATGGGATGGGTGCATTCCGGCGGACCAACCGACGCATCCCGTAGCGCTGGTTTGGAACTGGCGCGCAAAGCCGTGGCGATCGACCCCAACGATGCCGGCTGCCGCTGGGTTTTGGCTTACCTGCTTGCCTACGAGCGCAGCTTCGCCGAGGCGGATGCGGAATTCGCCAAGGCGATCGAGCTCGACCCGAACGAGGCCGATGCCTGGGCGGCATTGTCCGACATCGCGGTCCTGGCCGGACGGGTCGAGGAGGGTCTTGAGCACATTCGCAAGGCGTTCCGGCTGAATCCGTTTCCGGCAAGTTGGTATTATCTCGCGCTCGGCCAGGCGCAATATGCGGCCGGCGAATACGAAGCCGCTGTCGGGACACTGCGCAGGGACGAGACTTATCGTACAAGCTCACGCCGTTTCCTGGCGGCAAGCCTTGCCCAACTGGGGCGGCTCGACGAGGCGCGCGCAGAGGTCGAACTGTTCCTCGTCGGCAACCCGCATTTCACAACCCGCCACTGGGCCACGACGGAGCCATTCCGCGACGCTGCGGCGCTTGAGCATTTCGTCGATGGCTTCCGCAAGGCCGGCCTTCCGGAGTGACGCGCGCCGGCGCCTTCGCACCGTTCGTGCAACCTACTCCTCAAAGCGACCCGAGGCGTCACGATCGCGCTCGTATCGTCTGGTGAGCGGAAACGGCGGCAACCAGGACTCGCGACGAATGATCCAGCTTTCGTAGGTTGGCATCAGCTGGTCAGGCGCATCCAGGGATCCCAGGTTCACTTCGATTTCGTCGGCGGTGCGTCCGAAAATGGACGAGCCGCAGCGGGGACAGAAAAACCGCCCGGCGTAGTCGCGTGTTTCGCCGTCGATCGTCACCGCATCCTCAGGAAAAATCGCGGAAGCGTGAAAAAGGGCGCCATGGTGCTTGCGGCAGTCAAGACAGTGACAAAGGCCGACCCGGTATGGGCGCCCCGACGCGATAATTCGAACGTTGCCGCACAGGCAACCGCCGGTGATTCGGTCCATGCTGCGTCTCCTCCAAAATCAAGCCGCCGGAATGGTTACAACGACCGGCACTGTTGTTGCAATCGCCGCGCCGGGGGCGGGGACACGTCGTTCTTCCGTGGCGATGACATTGCAGCCGCCTGTCTATGCCTTGCGCGAGCTTGCCGCCGAAAATAGGCTTTGGTTTGTTATATGGAACGAAACGGCGCGTTCCATTGTGCCGCCAACTCGGCGGCCGAGGCGATCTTGATGCCGCAGTCGGCGAGTATGCGTGCGACGGTCGCTACCGGTTCGGCGTTGGACGAGGCTATGCTGCCGTCCGGAAGGAAAAGATTGTTTTCGAACCCGACCCGGACATGACCGCCGAGCAGTGCCGCGGCCGTCACACACGCCCCTTCGTTGCGGCCGAAGGCGCAGACGCTCCAATGATCGAAGCGCGGCATGTTCGCCGCGAGGAATGGCAGGAGATCGGCAGGAACGGACGTCTGTCCCGGCGTGTAGCGGCCCAGCACGTAGAGAACCGGTATGCTTGCCCAGGGGATCAGTCCGCGTTGCTGCATATCCGAAAGCCTGACAGCCTCCTCGGGCGAATAGAGGATGATCTGCGGCGCCACACGCTCCTTATGCAGCCAGGCCATGAAGCGCGCGAAGGCGGGTTCCGATCCGGCATCTGGAACGATTTCGCGAAGCGCCAGGGAGACCGCTTGCGGCTTCACATCTTGTACGACGGCCATCTGTTGGACCGGCGAATAGATACCGAGCGCTTCGGAAGTGATCTGAATTAACAGCCGGTCACCGGCAGCACCGCGGATGGCCGCGATTGCCTGGCGGTAGGCGTCGGCGTCGAGCAGATGGTTGCCGCTTCTGTCGCGGACATGAACGTGGATCATAGCCGCACCGGCATCGGCGCATTCCGCGGCCGTCCGCGCCAGCTCGGCCGGTGTGAGCGGAATCGCCGGATGGTCGGCCTTGCTGCGACGCCCCCCGTTCGGCGCGACGGCTATGGCGATGCGGCCGAGACCAGTGGCCGGCTTCATGGAGACGGTTTTCGGGCGATAAGAGTCATATGAATCAATCTTTGACCATATTGAAACAGACGTTGCAATCGCCGGTCTGGCGAGCTAGCAATATCCATGGACCAGGGAGAGCTTGCTGGACAGATCATCAGTGCCTTCGACGGCATGTCGGCGCAGCTTCGGTCCGCCGCGCGGTATGTCCTTGATAAACCGTATGATGTCGCGCTGTTGTCCATGCGCGAGCAGGCCCGGCACGCAGGAGTGCAGCCGGCGACGATGACGCGGTGGCCCAGCATCTCGGCCTTGATGGCTACGAGACCGTACGCGATATTTACGCCGCCGCGATCCGGGACGGCGAAATCGGTTTCGCCGGCAAGGCGGGCCTCCAGGTGGCCAGCCAAAAGCTCAAGGGCGACCACGCGCTGGCGGCCGATATTCTGGATTCGATTTCCAGCCAGCTTTCCCATCTGGCCGAAGGTAGGTCGATCGACCGTCTGGTCGAGACGGCCAGGGCGCTGAGTGCGGCAAGGCGCGTCTATTGCCTCGGCCTGCGCTCAAGCCACGCAGTCGCCTGGCATCTGCATTACATCCTGTCGCTGATCGGCGAGAAGTCGGTGCTGCTGCACGGCATCGGCGGAACCGATGGCGACGCTCTGGCCCATGCGACCAAGGACGACGTGCTGATCGCCGCCAGCGTCCTGCCCTACACGCGCTTCACCATCGAGCTTGTCGAGTACGCTGCCGGCCGCGGCGTACCGGTCATTGCGATCACCGACAGCGGGGTAGCGCCCTTGGCGCTGCTTGGCGATCACCTAGTCGTCGTGCCGACCGGCAGCCCGTCCTTTTTCCACACCATGACGCCAGCTTTCATCGTTGCTGAGATCCTCGGTGCTCTTGTCGCAGGGCAGGCAGGCGAGGGCGCTGTTGAGTCCCTGCGACGTTTCGATGAGCAGGGCGCCGCTCTCAAGACCCATCTGAACCAACGTCCGCCGAAGAAAATGCCCATGAGGGACCGTCGATGACACACATTCTTCATCGAATCATCCACTCGATGCTGCCGGTCGCCATTCGCGGCCAAGGCATCGAACTGTTCGATGCCGAGGGCAAGTCCTATTTCGACGCGTCGGGCGGCGCGGCCGTGTCCTGTCTCGGCCACGGCCATCCCGACGTGATCGCTGCACTGCACACCCAGCTTGACCGCATCGCCTACGCCCACACCAGCTTCTTCACCACCGAGGTGGCGGAGCGCTTGGCGGATCGGCTGGTCGAGGACGCGCCGAAAGGCTTGGACCACGTCTATCTAGTCAGCGGCGGCTCGGAGGCGGTCGAGGCCGCGCTCAAGATGGCCAGGCAATATTTTGTCGAGAAAGGCGAGCCGCAACGGCGCCATCTCATCGCACGCCGGCAGAGCTATCACGGCAATACGCTCGGCGCTCTCGCCACCGGCGGCAACGAGTGGCGGCGCGCCCAGTTCAGGCCGTTGCTGATCGAGACCCACCATATCGACCCCTGTTACGCCTATCGCTATCAAAAGCATGGCGAAAGCGACGAAGCCTATGCGGCGCGCGCCGCCCAGCAGCTCGAAGACAAGATCCTCGAACTCGGCGCGGACGAGGTCATCGCCTTCGTCGCCGAGCCGGTGGTGGGTGCCACGCTCGGCGCGGTGCCGCCGGTCGCGGACTACTTCAAGCACATTCGCGCGATTTGCGACCGCTACGGCGTGCTGCTCATTCTCGACGAGGTGATGTGCGGCATGGGCCGTACCGGCACGCTGCATGCGTGCGAGCAGGACGGCATCGCTCCCGACCTGCTGACCATCGCCAAGGGACTCGGCGGTGGCTACCAGCCGATTGGCGCGGTGCTGCTCGGCCGGCATATCTTCGACGCCTTTGCCCAAGGCTCGGGCTTCTTCCAGCATGGGCATACCTATATGGGCCATCCAATGGCGGCGGCGGCCGGCCTTGCCGTGCAGGAGGTCATCCGGCGTGACGGTCTGCTCGACAACGTCAGCGCAATGGGCGCGCAGCTGGACGAACGCCTGCACCACCGCTTCGATAACCACCATAACGTCGGCGACATTCGCGGGCGGGGTCTATTTAGGGGAATCGAGCTGGTGGTTGATCGCGCCAGCAAGGAACCATTCGACCAGAGGCTTGAACTCAACGCCCGCATCAAGCGCGAAGCAATGGCCCGCGGCCTAATGATTTATCCGATGGCCGGGACGATTGACGGCGTGCGGGGCGTTCATGTGCTTGTGGCGCCGCCTTTCATTATTTCCAAACAGGATATCGATCGGATCGTCGAACGGCTCGGTGAGGCCATCGACGCTGCGATCGCTTCAGCGGCCTGACCTGCACGACGCGGACCGCCTCAACCCAGTTCCAACGCGTCATCGGCGACGGGGCCGGGACAACCACCAGAGAGGTAGCAACCATGTTTAATTCAATGAAAACCCTGATCGGCGCGGCGGCCTGCATGCTGCTGGCGCTGCCATCCGTCGCTGCCGAGCAGCACTTCGTCACGGTCGGCACCGGCGGGGTCACCGGCGTCTACTACGCTGTTGGCGGCGCCATTTGCCGACTGATGAACAAGGACCGGCAGAAAACCGGCATCCGATGCTCGACGGAGTCGACCGGCGGTTCGGTCTTCAACGTCAACTCCATCCAGACCGGCGACCTCGATTTCGGCTTGACCCAATCGGACGTCCAGTACCAGGCCTATGAGGGGACCGGAAATTTCGACGGCAAGTCGTTCAAGGATCTGCGCGCCGTGTTCTCCGTCCATCCCGAGCCGTTTACCGTGCTAGCGCGGCCGGACGCCGGCGTCACCAAATTCGAGGACTTCAAAGGCAAACGCTTCAACGTCGGCAATCCCGGGTCAGGCACCCGCTCGTCCATGGAGGAGTTGCTCAAGCAGATGGGCTGGACGCTCGGCGATTTCTCGCTTGCCGCGGAGCTGAAGGCGGACGAGCAGGGCAGCGCGCTGTGCGACAACAAGATCGACGGTTTCTTCTACGGCGTCGGTCATCCTTCCGCCGCGATCCAGGATCCGACCACGGCCTGTGGCGCCAAACTCATCCCGCTGACCGGTCCGGCAGTGGACGCGCTGTTGGCAGCTCATCCGTACTATTCAGTCGCCACCATCAAGGGCGGCATGTACGCCAACAATCCGGACGACGTGACGACATTCGGCGTCCGCGCGACAGTGGTGACGAATGCCAGCACGCCCGATGAGGTGGTCTACGAACTGGTGAAGTCGGTCTTCGAAAATTTCGACGACTTCAAGAAACTGCATCCGGCTTTCGCCAATCTCGATCCCAAGGAGATGATCAAGACCGGTCTGTCGGCGCCAATGCATCCGGGCGCGGAGCGCTATTACAAGGAGAAGGGCTGGCTCTGAGGCCTTCAATGCGAGGCGCCACAGGCGCCTCGCATCGCAAATAATTGTGGGGAACGATGACAGATCAAAGCCAGCGGGCGGCAGGGCCTGACCAACCCGTTATCGGCATTGACAAGCTTAGCGAGATCGTCGCCGAAGCCGACACCGGTGGGCGCAAGCCGACCGGCCGCACCGCGAAGCTGATCCTCGGCGTATCGCTGGCATGGTCGCTGTTCCAGCTCTGGTATGCCTCGCCCCTTCCGTTCATGCTCAATTTTGGTGTCGTCAGCGACGGCATCGCCCGCTCCATCCATCTGGCCTTCGCCCTGTTTCTGGCGATGCTGACGTTTCCGGCCTTCAAGACCTCGTCGCGCAGCCGGGTGCCGCTGCCCGACTGGGTGCTAGGCATCGCCGGGGCGGCGTCCGCCCTCTATCTGTTGGTCTTTTACAGCGATATCGCCCATCGGCCGGGCCTTCCTACTACGGCTGACCTGGTCGTCTCGATCGCCGGCGTCCTCATCCTGCTCGAGGCCGCCCGTCGCGCCGTCGGGCCTGCTATCACCGTCATCGCGGCGATCATGCTGATCTATATCTTCGCCGGGCCTCACCTACCTGGCCTGCTCGGCCACAAGGGCGCGACGTTATCGCGCGCAGCCTCGCAGATGTGGCTGACGTCGGAGGGGGTCTTCGGTGTTGCCCTCGGTGTGTCCACCAACGTCGTCTTCATGTTCGTTCTGTTCGGAACATTGCTGGAGCGCGCCGGCGCCGGCGGCTTTTTCATCCAGCTTGCCTTCTCGCTGCTCGGCAAATACCGCGGCGGTCCGGCCAAGGCCGGTGTCGTGGCTTCCGGCCTGACCGGCATGATTTCCGGGTCGTCGATCGCCAATGTCGTGACCACCGGAACCTTCACCATCCCGCTGATGCGCCGGGTCGGATATTCTGCGGTGAAGGCGGGCGCCATCGAATGCGCGGCCGGCGTCAATGGTCAGCTGATGCCTCCGGTGATGGGCGCCGCCGCGTTCTTGATCGCGGAATATGTCGGCATCTCCTATGCCGAGGTGGTCAAGCACGCCTTCTATCCGGCGCTGCTGACCTACGGCTCGCTGTTCTACATCGTCGATATCGAGGCGATGAAGACGGGGATGAAGGGCCTGCCGTCACGCAGCACGCACTCCGCATTTCAGGGCGCGCTGCGCGGGCTGATGGGCGTATGCGGTTTCATCATCCTCGCAGGGCTTGTCTATTACGGCATTGGCTGGACGAAGATCGTTTTGGGCGCGGCCGCGACCTGGATGATCACTGCCGCGCTGATCGCCGTTTACATCGGCCTTGTCGCCTACCGGGCGCGTTATCCCGACCTGCCGCTGGAGGATCTGGAGGGCGAGATCGTCAGGATTCCCCACTTCGGCGAGACGGCGCGCACCGGCCTGCATTTTCTGCTGCCTGTGATCCTGCTGATCTGGTGCCTGATGGTGGAGGAGTTGTCGCCCGGCCTGTCGGCATTCTGGGGCGCTGTCGCCCTTATGGCGCTGATCGTCACGCAGCGGCCGCTCACCGCCTTTTTCCGCAAGGACCGCGCGCTGGCGCAGCATTGGCTTCACGGTTTCGACGATCTGGTCGGTGGGCTGTCCGCCGCCGCACGCAACATGACGACGGTCGGCATCGCCACTGCGACGGCCGGCATCATCGTCGGCACGGTTCTGCTCACGGGCATCGGGCTGGTAATGACCGAGCTGGTCGAATTCATCTCGGGCGGCAGCTTCATCGTCATGCTTTTGTTCACCGCGGTGATCTGCATCATTCTCGGCATGGGCATGCCGACCACCGCAAGCTATGTCGTCGTCGCCACCTTGATGGCGCCGGTCATCGTCGATTTGGCGGCGCAGAACGATCTCGCTGTGCCGCTGGTCGCCGTCCATATGTTCGTTTTCTATTTCGGGCTGATGGCGGACGTGACGCCGCCAGTGGGCCTGGCGGCTTATGCTGCTGCGGCAATTTCCGGCGCCGACCCGGTGAAGACCGGAATTCAGGGTTTCAAATACGAGATCCGTACCGGTCTCTTGCCGTTCATCTTCATCTTCAACACCGGGCTGCTGATGATCGATCTCGAAGGTCCGTTCGACTTCGTCGCGATGGTCGTGACATCGACACTGGCCATGGTCTCGTTTGTTGCAGCGACGCAGAATTGGATGCTCGTGCGCAACCGCTGGTACGAGACGATTGCGTTGCTTGTGGCCTGTTTCATCTTGTTCAGGCCGGGATTATTGCTCGATCAGGTGAGCGAACCGTATCGGGCAGTACCTGCCTCCCAACTCAGCCGTATCGTCGACGAGACAGCCGAGGGGGGCGCAGTTCGCTTGCGCCTGACGACACTGAACCTCAACGGCGATGAGATATCGAAGCTGGTACGTCTACAACTCGGGCCTGCAAATTCATCGGCAGAACGCCTGAAGGCCGCGGGCCTGGACGTCAGTGCGCTTGGCGATAGCATGACGATCGGCGTGGTGCGGCTGGGCAGCCAGGCGGCCAAATTCGGCCTGCAGCCCGGCGACGAAATCAACCAGGTGCTAGTCCCTGCGGAACGGACGTCGCGCTATTGGTTCGCCATTCCGGCTCTGCTGTTGCTCGGTCTCGTCGTCTGGGGCCAGAAGCGGCGAAGGCGGGCGGTTGGTCTGTAAACGTCTTGTGAGCGGAAGCGTCTTGGCCAGCATGTCGGTAACCAGAGAACCAAACGACGCCCCGGAGCCGGCTAACGCGGAAATGCGCATGGCGACGCGCGACCGCCCCTTCGAACCCGTCGACTACGGGTTTTACGCGCTGACGGTCATTGCCTGGAGCGCATCGTGGTTCGCGATCGAGCTTCAGGTCGGCAGCGGCGTGTCGAACGAGGTCAATCTGGTTTGGCGCTTCGCCATCGCCACGCTGCTGATGTTTGCCTGGGCAGGTTTTTCCGGCCGGCGGCTCCGCTTTTCGATCACCGATCATCTGCGCTTTGCAGTGCTCGGCATCCTCATCTTCTCGTCGAACTTCCTGTTTTTCTATTACGGCGCCGGCTATCTCGTCAGCGGCTTGCTCTCGGTCGTCTTCTCGCTCGCCTCGGTAATCAACATGCTGCTCGGTGCCTTGGTCATCGGCGAGCGCCCGGCGCCGCGCATTCTCGCCGGCGGCCTCATCGGCTTCGCTGGCATAGCGCTGATGTTCTTTCCCGAAATCGCCGCCAACGGGCTTTCCGGCGGCACGTTGGTGGGCCTTCTTCTGTGCCTCTGCGGCACGCTGAGCTTCTGCGTCGGCAATCTCGTCTCCGTCGCAAACCAGCGCCGCGGCCTGCCGCTCGTTTCAACGAGCGCCTGGGGCATGCTTTATGGCACTCTGTGGTCGACGTTCCTGGCCTTGCTGCTTGGTGAGCCGTTCGTGTTCGCGACGACCGCCTCTTTTATCGGCTCGCTGGTCTTCCTCGCCGTCATATCGACCGTCGTGGCTTTCGCTGCCTACCTGACGCTGCTCGGACGCATTGGCGGCGCCCGCGCCGGCTATGCGACCGTCATATTTCCCGTCTTTGCGCTTTTGATCTCCACGGCGCTGGAAGGCTATGCCTGGACCGCTTACGCGATCGCCGGGCTCGTCCTCGTCGCCGCCGGGAACGTCCTGGTCATTCGCGGGGGACGGCGCTGACGCATGGAATGCTTGCGCAATGCCGCCGAGTTCCGGTTGTGCGGGCCGCGGTTCTATCGAGCTTGACTCTCCGCATCCTCTGTCTAAGCTGCGGTCAATGGGTCAGACCAATGTACCAGGGTTGGCCCGGGAGGGAACTAAACGCGCATGCCGATCCAGGCCGTTGAACCTCGCCGGCTATACCGACAGGTCGCCGATCAGCTCAGGCAGCTGATCGATGCCGGCGAGTTTTCCGTCGGCGACCGTCTGCCGACCGAGCGGGATCTGGCCGACCAGCTCGGAATTTCCCGCCCGACGGTCCGTGAAGCGTTGATAGCGTTGGAGGTCGAAGGCCGCATACGCATCCGAGTCGGCTCGGGTATCTACGTCACCGATCCGCCGAGCGCCGCCGCCTCCGAACCCGAAGTCGAGGAAGGCCCGTTCGAGCTGTTGCGCGCGCGCGAATTCGTCGAAGGCGCGATCGCCGCCGAAGCGGCCCTCCATGTCCGGCCTGCAGATATCGAACGGCTCGACGACGTGCTGCGCCGGATGGAGGCCATGCGTCACCCCAACAAGATGACCATTGCGCTCGACCGGGAATTCCACACCGCTGTCGCCGGCATTCTCGAGAACGCGGTGCTGGTGCGCTTCATCGGCGAGCTTTTCGACCAGCGCATGAACCCGTACTTCGAACGCCTGTCGATCTATTTCGAGACCAGCGATTCCTGGCAGGTCGCGGCAAAGGAACATCGTGCCGTGCGCGATGCAATTGCCGCGCGCGACCCCGAGCGGGCCAAGGCCGCCATGCAGCAGCATCTGCGCCAGTCGCAAATCAGATTCTCACGCAATTTCGATGAGAGAGCCGCAGCCAAGGAGGTTGCGGAATAGCAGTTGGCCGGGGGGAGATCCGGCCGTCAAGTTCAACCAGGGAGGAATTAGATGCTGAGAAAATACGCAGTTCTGCTCGGTGCGATCGCCGCAATTGCCATACCCATGGCGTCGGCCTCGGCGGAAACGGTCCTGAAATGGGCACATGTCTACGAGACGACGGAGCCCTTCCACACCGAATCCGTGTGGGCTGCCGACGAGATCAAGAAGCGCACCCAGGGCCGCTACGCCATCGACGTCTATCCGGCCTCGCAGCTTGGCAAGGAAGCAGACATCAACCAGGGCCTGATGCTCGGCACCGTCGATATCATCATTTCCGGATCGAGCTTCGCGGCGCGCGAATATCCACCCATCGGCGTCACCTATTTCCCATACACTTTCCGCGATGCCGACCATCTGCTGAAATACACCAAAAGCGACGTCTACAAGGCCCTGACCAAGGGCTATGAGGACAAGACCGGCAATCATATCGCCGCCACCACCTATTACGGCACGCGGCAGACCACCTCGAACCGGCCGATCGCCAAGTGCTCCGACATGCAGGGCCTGAAGATGCGCGTTCCCGACGTGCCGGCCTATCTGGCCATGCCGCGTGCCTGCGGCGCCAACACGGCGCCGATTGCCTTCGCCGAGGTCTATCTGGCCCTGCAGAACGGCACCGTGGAGGCCCAGGAGAACCCGCTGACCACCATCGAGGCGAAGAAATTCTACGAGGTGCAGAAGAACATCGTGCTCACTGGCCATATAGTCGATCATCTCAACACCATCATATCGGCGTCGCGCTGGGCCTCGCTTTCCGATGAGGACAAGAAGATCTTCACCGAGGTGATGCAGGAGGCTGCCGCCCGCGCCACGGCAAAGATCGTCGCCCGCGAAAAGGAACTGGTGCAGGTATTCAAGGACCGCGGCATCAGCGTAACCGATGTCGACCGTGCCGACTTCGAGAAGAATGTGCTGGAGAAGGTCACCTTCGAGGAGTTCGGCTACAACAAGGCCGATTGGGAAGCGATCCGCGCTATCAAGTAGAGCATCGGAAACCCGATGCTCAATCAAGAGGATAGGGCGGCAATCGGAATCGCCGCTTTAACCTGCCCATCCGTCCGGCTTCAAATTGCGCCGGACGGCCTTTTCAATCCTTGACGACCCACCAGCTTCGGGAGCCCGCGCCGATGGCCGAGGAACACCACACCGAGATCACCGTCGAAGAGATCGCGCACGCCTTCGAGGAGGTGCCGGTACACGTCGACCTGTCGGACCACGGCATCGAGGACTGGATCACGCTTGCCGTTTTCTGGGGCATGGTCGTGTGTGTCTTCCTGCAGTTCTTCACCCGCTATGCGCTGAACAACAGCCTTGCCTGGACCGAGGAGATCGCCATCAACGCGCTCGTCGTCGTCGTTTTTCTGGGTGCCGCCATGTGCGTGCGCCTTTCGCGCCATATCCATGTCGACGTGCTTTACCACTATCTGCCGGAGCGCGTCGGCCGCTGGCTGGCGCTCGCCGTCGATGTTATCCGCATCGCATTCTTCGCCTACGGATCTTGGCTGATGTGGCGCTACGTCACGATCGTGGCGCATGAGCGCATGGTCACCGTCAACCTGCCGCGGCGCTGGTTCTTCTACGCCGTACTGGCCGGGTTCGTGCTGATGCTTCTGCGCTCGATCCAGGTCTTCATCGGCAATTACAGGCGCGGCTATTCGGTGCTCGAGCGTCCTGGTGCGTTCGAGACGGCGGGGGTCTGAGCGATGCTGCTTCTGGTAGGGGGCTTTCTTGTCCTGATGCTCATCGGCGTGCCGGTCGCCGTTTCGATGGCGGCCGCGTCGATCCTTTACCTCGTCATCTACGGCGTCGCGCCCGATATCATCGCGGCCCAGCGCATGATCGCCGGGGTGGAGAGCTTTCCGCTGCTCGCCGTTCCGTTCTTCATCCTGGCCGGCAACCTCATGAACATCGCCGGCGTCACCGGGCGCATCTATTCCTTCGCCCTTGCCCTGGTCGGCTGGATGAAAGGCGGCCTGGCGCAGGTCAACATCATCGGATCGGTGATCTTTTCCGGCATGTCGGGCACCGCGCTCGCCGACGCTGCCGGCATTGGCACCATCGAGATCAAGGCGATGAAGGACCACGGCTATCCGATCGACGCCGCGGTCGGGGTTACCGCCGCTTCAGCCACGCTCGGACCGATCTTCCCGCCTTCGCTGCCCTTCGTCATCTACGGCATGATGGCCAATGTCTCTATTGGCGCGCTGTTCATGGCCGGCATCCTGCCCGGCGTGGTCATGACCGTGCTGATGATGATCACGGTCGCCATCTTCGCCTACAGGCGCGGCTGGGGCTCCGACACATCCTTCGAGCTTCGGCGGCTGGCCGAAGCGGCGGGCGAGGTGCTGGTGGTGGCTGCCTTTCCGATTGGCTGCTATGTGCTGGTGCAGCTTGGCCTGTCGATCAATATCGCGGTCGGCATAGCGCTGCTGGTGCTGATCGTGGCGGACTGGTATTTCGATTTCTCTGCGGTCATGGCGCTGATGACGCCGGTCATCCTGATCGGTGGCATGACGATGGGCTGGTTCACGCCGACCGAAGCGGCGATGGCGGCTGTGATCTGGTCGCTTTTCCTCGGGCTGGTGCGCTACCGCACGATGACGCTGCGTTTGCTTGCCAAGGCCAGCTTCGACACGATCGAAACGACCGCCTCGGTGCTGTTCATCGTTACCGCCGCATCGATCTTCGCCTGGCTGCTCACCGTCAGCCAGGCAGCACAGCTGTTTTCGAACTTCATCTTCGCGCTCACCGAAAACAAGTGGGTCTTCCTGATCCTGGTCAACATCCTGATGCTGGTGGTCGGCTGCTTCCTCGATACGATCGCCGCGATCACGATTCTGGTGCCGATCCTGCTGCCGGTCGCTGCCGTCTACGGCATCAACCCTGTGCATTTCGGGCTGATCATGACGCTCAATCTGATGATCGGGCTTTTGCACCCGCCGCTCGGCATGGTGCTCTTTGTGCTGTCGCGCGTCGCCAAGCTCTCGGTCGAGCGCACCACCATGGCGATCCTGCCGTGGCTGGTGCCGCTGATCGTGGCGCTGCTTCTGATCACCTTCATACCCGCCATTACGCTCTGGCTGCCGACCGAGATGGAACTGATCCGGTGAGTGGCCAGGTGATTGCCGCGACGCTGTTCGGCCCGCAGGACCTTCGCGTCGTGGAGCATCCGCTCGAACCGCTGGCACCAGGCATGGTGCGTGTGCGCTTCGGGGCAGGGGGCATCTGCGGCTCCGACCTGCATTATTTCCGCCATGCCCGTACCGGTGACTTCGTCGTCACCTCGCCGCTTGTCCTCGGCCACGAGATCTCGGGCGAAATCGTCGAGATCAACGGCGCCGCGCCCGGCCTGGGCGTCGGCGACCATGTCGCGGTCAATCCGTCGCGCTGGTGCGGGCATTGCGCGCGATGCCTGGAGGGGCGGGCCAATCTCTGCGAAAACATCTACTTCATGGGCTCGGCATCGAAGACACCGCATATGCAGGGCGGCTTCGTCAGTCTGTTCGACGCCACGCCCGCGCAATGTTTCAAGGTTCCACTTGATGTGGCCTACCAGGCGGCGGCACTTGCCGAACCACTGGCGGTGAGCCTGCACGCCGCCGCGCGGGCGGGCGACATCAGGGGCCGCAACGTCATCCTGTTCGGTGCCGGCCCCATCGGTCTCTTGACCATGCTCGCGGCCAGGCTTGCCGGCTGCGCTGAACTGACCGTCGTCGATATCGCCGCCGCGCCGCTCGCCTTCGCCCGCAGTTTGGGCGCCGACAGGACGATCGACCTTTCCGGCGGCGACGCCGAACTCCAGGCGCTTGCTGCCGGCGGTTCGCTTGATGTGGCGTTCGAGATTTCAGGCACTGCCGCCGGCCTTGCCGCGGCGATCGCCAGTGTCCGGCGCGGCGGCACGGTGGTCCAGGTCGGCAATCTTCCCGGTGGCCAGATCCCGCTGCCGGCCAATGCGGTGATGGCCAAGGAGATCGACCTCAAAGGCACATTCCGCTTCGGCACGGAGTTCGGCCGGGCGGTCGATCTCATCGTGTCGGGGGAGGTGGACGTCCTGAAGCTGATGACAGCGGAGCGCACGCTTTCTTGCGCCCCCGATGCCTTCCGACTTGCCGCCGACCGTTCACAGAGTGTCAAGGTCGTGCTGACCGCGGACTGAATCGTGGTTTTTGCCAGATCGTTAGCAGCCATAACTCATTGCGAACGGACGAAACTCAGAACGTGCTCGACGTATATGCTCCCACCCAGGTCTCCGGTTAAACTCGGGAGCAATACCCGGCAGCTTGCTGTCAAAATTGTTGGCAGCAAATCCGCTCGCGATTAAAGCCCCTTCGTCGCGAGATCTCGCTCAGTTCGGCCATTCCTCGTCCTGCCAACCGCGCGCTGCGTGGATCACCCGCAAAATTGAAATGCTTTCCCGGCCGCCCTTGGCGGTCACGGCGTAAGCGATGATGTAGGGCAGGCGACTCAAAGGCTTTTCATAGGTGCCGGATACACGGCCGGGTCGCCCGGTTGCCATTTCCCCAAGCGCGGCCCCTGCTTCCAGAATCCGGTCTGCGACCAGGCGCGCAGCGCGCGGATTATCCTGCGAGATATAGGCGATCTGTTCCTTGATGTCGTCCAGCGCACCGCGAGACCACTGAACGGCTCGCGTCACACCTTGCGGCCCGTGCCTGCATCAATCGCGGCATAAATTTCTGCCATGGCCTTATCATGAGACACGATGCGCCCAGCTTCGACATCAGCAAGGCCGCGCTTGATACCTTCAATGATTTCAAGCTCGCGATCGACATACGCTGCGACGGCTTCACCTGCGAGGAACGACTTGCTACGCCGGGTGTCGGTTGCGATCCGGTCGAGCTTTTCCTTTACATCGGGACTGACGCGAATTGTCATAGTGGTGCTAGCGGCCATAGCGGTGTCCTGTTGATCTGTGTACACCTTAGCACAGAGCGCCGCGCTGGTCCATTATCCCTTGACCGCCGAGCCGACGATCGAATCCACGAAGAAGCGCTGCAGGAAGGCGAAGAGCATCAATGGCGGCAGCACGGCGAGCGTGGCGCCGGCCATGACCAGCCCTGTATTGAGGGCGCCTCTGTTGTAGCTGAGCAGGCGGCTGAGGCTAATGACGATCGGATAATCCTCTGCATTGCCCTGCAAAACTGTCAGCGGCCACAGATAGCTGTTCCAATGATAGACGAAGGCAAACAGCGCCAGTGCCGCGATCGCGGGCGCCAGACTGAATCGAGGATGCGCAAAGTCCCTGTTTTGCGAGGCAATCGGCGCTTCACTGCGCGGGTACAAATAGAATGTGCGACCGTGCTGGCTTCCCAGCATCAGGATAGAGCATACGCCTGTAACCTTCATAGCCCGATGCCGCGCTTCTTTCCCAGGTTCCAATCCACGCCCCCCGTATCCGAGCACACGATCCCGATGACTTGATTACCCAATCGCTTTTCGAGCGACGGCGACCAGGGCACGAGCTTGAATTCGAGCCCATTGTCGATCATCGCGAGCCGGCCTGAAGCCAGCGAGAAACGCCGCCGGTAAATCCCAGCCACATGATCGCCGTTGGCAGCCTTCGTGAATGAGAGGCCCGTCTCGGCGGCGAGGCGGGCACCGAGCGATTCCACCTCATGATCGTGTAGAGTATCGATCAGATTGCGCACAAGAATGACGCGCTGTCCCTCGCGCCTGGCCAGATCGCGGCTGACAAGGTGGTCGACCCGATCTTGCAGTGCCTGTCTTACGTCCCTGCCAAAGCCGCCGTCACCGAATTCGGCAGGCTCGCGTGCAACGAGTTGGCGATCGAGCCAAGTCGCGCCGGAAGCATGGACCTGCTGTTCGATTGAGAGGTCGGAGCGGACCGCGAGCGTGACCCGGCCACCGCCATTTGCACTCGCATCGCGGCACAACTCCACGACCGAGCCCGGGTCGGAGTCTCCGGCCGCATCAGGGTCATGGAAGCGAATGTGGTGCGTGCGTCCATCAATGCCATCGACGATGGCATAGGCCGCGCCGCGCCGTTCGTCATCAAGGCCGCGTTCGAGCAGTCGGCCGATCACGGGCGCATCAATCTTTTCGGCGGCCAGCACATAGTCGGCCGTCCCTTTTTCTAGCCCATGCACAGTGAGGCTGCGGTGCATGCGCTTGATGATGTCGCCGCGTTCACCGAGGGCGCGCAAAGTGGCCTCGGCCTCTTCGACCACCATCCACTGGCCGGGACGGATCTCGTTCGCGAGGCCCAGGCTTTCCAGTTGCCGCAGCCGGCCGACTTTGAGCCCCAGGAACTCGTCGGGCCGGCGATCAGGGTGTGGCGCGAGATCAATGATACCATGACGGTCGGCGTCACGAACAAGCTGGCGATCGAGCTGCGTCCAGCGCTCAGTGTCGACCTGGTGCTCGATGGCCTGGCGGATGTCGAGGTCCGTGCGGAGCCCAAGCGTCTGGGTGAGAATGTCGCTCGCCCGATCGCGCATGCCCTGGCGGATGTAGTCGCGCGAGATGACAAGGCTCTCGCCATCGTCGGCAACGCCGCGAACGAGGATGTGAACGTGCGGATGTTCGGTGTTCCAGTGATCGACGGCTATCCAGTCGAGCCTCGTGCCGAGGTCGCGCTCCATGTCGACCATCAGGTCACAAGCGAAGTTCTTGAGGTCGCCGAGCTCCATTGCATCCTCCGGCGAAACGATGAAACGGAAGTGATGCCGATCATCCTTGCAGCGGTCGCAGAAGGCGTCATGATCTGCATCTTTGGTGTCGGGACCGAACATCCTCGCCTTCTCACCATCACGTGTAACACCTTCGCGGCGAAGATATTTGAGATGGGTGGCGAGTGGCGCAGACCCTCTGAACTGCCGTACCACACGGGTCTTGACGACGGCGCCGCGTGAGCTGTCAGAGATCGAGGCGACTGGCGCGGATGCTCGCTGACCGGCCGCGGCCAAACGTTGAAGCTCGCGGGGAGGTGATCCGACCCTCGCGTGTAAGGTGCCCGCCGGCGCGCTGTGTGGCCGCAAGAGCCTGGAAGATGAAGGGTCGTGCGCGCTGGCCGGCGCGGGAGCGGATGCGACCGGGGCGGACGCGAAAGCTATCGTCACGCTTCATGCTAGACGGCCACGAGGTGCGGTTTCCATTGAAAGACTGAAAAATTGGGAATAGCGCACATCGCTGATTGTGCCAGCACATTGCGAAATGAGACGAAAATCGTAAGGAAAACAATCGGCCGAACCGAGCCGCACCTCGCGGCCCTTTATCCTGCCAATCTCTCTGTTCTCATCCACAGCCAACCCTTCCGCCGCAATTTCCGCGACGGAACAGGCCGGAATGCAATTGAGGAGGAACGTGGCGATCATCGCGATATGGCTAAAGAGGGTTGAGCGAATAGGCCGGAAACAGCGTGGTTCGATTGGAAATCGGTTTCACCCGGCCGTGGCTCGATCGCGGTCAGGTCCGCAACAGGATTGCCCATTGGCGACCGCATTGCGGACGAATGAATCGCCGCAAAGATCGTCTCGCCATAACCATTGCCATCCGATGCAGTGGCGTTCCGAATGTCATGGGGATGCGCAAAGATCGTTGGACGGAGAGAGCTGGCTCTGCCCCTTCCTTGCCGCGCGCGCCGCGGACTGAGAACTGCACCATCGAGCAGCGGCGCGAGTTTCCTGACGTAGTCGACCGTCTCGCGTGGCAGCGGACGGCCGGTTAAGAGATGTTCCGTGTACCGACCAGGACCGGCATTGTAAGCGGCAAGAAAGCCGCTGCGCCCGAAGCTGTCGAGCATTTCGCGAAGATATGCTGCACCTGCAAGAATGTTGTCACGCGGTTGATAGGGATCGTCACCGAGACGGTATTTGATGCGCAGTTCTTCCCACGTCGCCGGCATGATCTGCATCAAGCCCATTGCGCCCTTGCTTGAAAGCGCACGAACATCGCCGACGCTCTCAACATGCATGACGCCGCGCAGCAACCGCTCTGGAATGGCGAAGCGTTTTGACGCTTCCCGGATATGCTGCGACCACGGGCCAGCCGACAAGATCGTCGACTCGGAGTGCGCCGGCCGTTCACCAGCAGAGGAAGCCGCTGCACCAGTTTCGGGCGCCACGAAGCCGAGCATGACACATGCGGCAAACGTCGTCATGCCTCTGTGGGCTGCATCCCGCAGACCGCAGAACCGATGCGCTGCCAGCCTGCGACGGTGTTCGCTTCCGTTAAGGGCAGGGGCTTGCCAATCGAACCGGCTTTGCCAAAACTGTGATGAAATCGGCGTCCGCAGCCACAAGCAAGTGTCCGGCCCCCTCTGGGCTGCCTCGCGGGCGGTCAGATCGAAGGGTTTGACCGGCGCGCAATGGATCAAAAGGGTTGGCGAGAAAGATTCGTCGAAGGGCTCCAGAAGCATCTGTTCAGCCTCGCCCGTCGCGCTTCGATGATCGGTTCCAGTGCAGGCTCCAGACGTTGTTCTCTGCATCGGACCGGAACAGCTTGGCGCGGATCGGCTGCGTAAAGGACGGGTCGTCAATTGAGACGGAGAGGTAATCCCCAGCCTTGTCTCCAGCGCGGTCCCAAGCCGCACCGACCGCCATCCCTTCGCAATAGATCAGATGGTCGGGCGCGTTTTCGGTTTTGGATTTCTCGGCAGGCAGGATGGCAATCTTCGCCTCGATTGTTAGCGTGGAGAGATTGCCGAAGAAGCCGTCATCGTTGCGCGTGAAGGTTCCGATCTGGGTCATTGCAGTGCTCCTTTCTGAGTGTTAGTGCGCGTCGAGCCAAGCCGTCACGGCTCGCTAGCGAGGGGATCGTTGGTGATATCCAGCACCGGAGTGGTGCGCTCCGTGGTCCAGACGGGAACCGCGCGGCCAACTATCGATGAGAGCGGGAGCGGGCCGAAATAGCGGCTGTCAAAACTGTCGGCTGCACCCAGGTTCATAAGGAAGACGTCGGCCTCTGCAATGTCGCGGCAGCCCTGCCAGATGGGCAGGGGTCGACCGCGACTGTCACGCTCGCGCGCATGTCCATACGTCTTGCCGTTGACGATGATGGTTGTGCCTTGGCGACAGACGGTTGCGCCCCCGAGTGCCAAAATACGCTTCAGGAGCGGCACATTTTTCGGCAGATACCCGCGTCTTGCCATGAAGGCCGCCAAGGGCTCGGGCGGCATGATGACGGCGATATTGGCAATACCGATTTTGTCGGCCGGCTGGACGCGATAGAGCCCGACGGGGATGCTCCCCGATGCGTTCCAGATGGATATCGGCGGATGGCTAATCCATGCCGGCGCCGCGGCGAGCACTGCGCCGCCAACCATGGTGGCGATGATCTTTGTGCGCTTGCTCATGACTCGATCCCGGGGCGCAGCAGGCAAGCTTTAAGACGCTTGCCCGTGTATGGACTCGGCTGCTCGCGTGCGGCTATCCGGCTGTGGACGTGCCGCCGTTTACGCGGCGACATGAAGGTCAGGGTTTGCTGCTGTTTCGCCGCTACCAGGCGGCGCGGTTGCAATCTCCTGGCTTGCGCGTGGATGTTTTGCGACACAGCCCAGACCAGGATGGCAGCGATTCCAAATCGTTGCCATGCCGTGCACACTTGCCGCCTCAACGCAGGTCGCGCGCATGAGAGTGGATCGGTGTCAGGCGGCGGGATTTCACCAATAAGACGAGCTGCCGCGCCACGACGTCCTCCGTGCCGCGTGGAGGGAAGCCGGATGAGGGGACATGAGGCAGCGCAAATTGCTGCTGAACGGTCTCGCGATACTGCATTTTCGGTGCGCCACAGATCAGGAGCTGCGGTCGCGTCTGCCGACATAGGCGGGCGCGCGGGCTGCATGGGGTTTTGCCGGCGCAACATAGGTCGCGTTGACATCGCTGGTGGAGGTGCGTGCCCCCAGCTCTATCCAGGCGTGCAGGTCGTTGATGTCGTAGAGAACGCGCCCGCCGACCTTTCGGTATTTTGGGCCGGTGCCGTAGGTCCGGTGCTTTTCGAGTGTGCGGGCGCAGAGCCCGACGATGGGTGCTGCCTCCTTCGTGCGCAAATACTTTTGGGGCGCGTCCGCGGGACCCTTCGACATCGCTCGATCTCCATTCGGTTCTGCTGTCGTCCTGGCCTGCCGGGACGCGCGAAGTGGACCATGATCGAAATCAGGAAAGGCGAGGGAGGGCAAAGATTGGGGGGCGCGTTTTTGCTACCCCGAAGAAGGACTTCGGCGGCCGGACTTTTCGCTACGGTTGTGGGGGTAGAAGAGAAGATCGCGATAGCCGCCGGCGACTAAAAAAGCTGCACGGCGTAAGATAGCTCGGACCTTGTGGCGGAGATGATGATCACGCCAATCTCGCGGCACAATCGGCTCCTGCGAAAACAGCACCTCCGCGAGCTGACGATAGGTTGCACCCGTGCGGTGACCATCATGTGCGCGTAAATTGAGGATATGCCTGGTCTTGGTCTGTTGCGGCAGCGCGCCGTAAGATGGACTGGCTGCCCGGCCGTTCAGTGCGCGCCAGAACCGGCGCGCTGCATCGAGCCGCGTCTCGAATGCAGCGTCGAGCGGCAGAAGGATAGCGTTGAATTCACCGGCGCGGTCGTCAGCGACGAGATGACTTTTCCCAATTAAGGTAGACCAAATAATGTGAAGGCCTTCGTCCTGCGGCCAAACGCTGGCTCCGGCAAGGCTGGAAGGTCGAACTGTTTGATGGGATGCAGATACCCGCATGACCCGGAGCACGCGCGGCGAGGCCTGTTCTGTCCAGATGATATTGTCAGCTTTCGGAAGTCCGGCACCGGCAGTTTTGAAATCGCGCGCCCCAACGGGCGGCGAGATCGGGCTGACCGGCAGGTTCTCCAGAACCAGCGAATTGCGATGCAAGCTGGCTGCACTCTGCCACGAATTCGTCATTCCGGATCAGATACTCGGCAGCGAACTCCGTAGCCTGGTAGCTGCACATGTGTGAATACGCCGCCGGATCGGTCCAATCGCCTTGCACTGTTCCTGTCCTCTCCGCGTACCCGGATGTGAGGCGTCGGCGTCAACATTCAGGGGCATAAGGAAGTTGGATAGTTTGAGAGTCGGCAAACCATTATGCCGATTCAGCAAAATGGAGCGCCGGCCGCGTCAGTGCGGAGCGCCGCCAGCGAGAAGATATCGGTAGCCGCTGGTCGTCATCCATCGCGCGCGGGCAAGATGGGTCTCCCAGGACCGGAACGCTCGTTCCGGCTCCTGCTCCGGGTCTATATGCAAGACGATCCTGGCCACCTCTCGCCAATCGGCATCTTCCGCTGCCGCGTCAAGCAGGCGAATGTAGGTGAGCAGACGCTCCTCGTCATAGCCGGTCAGGACCGGGGCATCCGGCGCAATGTCGGCGACATCAGGATCGAGCAGCGGTTTAAGCATTGTATTTGACCGTTCATATTTCGATCGCGATCTCGAAGGAGCCGTCCTTTAGATCGAGCACCAATCATAGCGAATAGGAACGATCATTCCTAGAACGATAGTTCCCTTTCTGGTCCCTAATCCGTCATGAATCTCAAGGAGATCATGGCGGCCAACATGCGTCGTCTGCGCCATGACCAGAACGTGACGCAGGAGGAACTGGCCGCCCGCTCTGGACTGAGCATGCGTTACGTCGGATCGATCGAGCGCGCTCGGGTCTCGGCCAGCATCAGTGTTCTTGGGAGGATCGCAACTGCGCTGAATGTGGACCCATGCGAGTTGATCAGAAAATCGGCACCGTGAGTTGACGCGGGAAACACCGCCAATTTTCGATGATCGGCGAGGCAACATGCAGGAATGAAGTCTCCAGTCGCGAACACGACAGGTAGTCGCCCCAAGTCCGACGGAGCTCGTTGCGCAGCGACTGCGCTCACCTTGTCGTGAAAAGGAGGACGGCCCCGCCCTGTTCGTCCGGGCGGAGCCTTGGTCGGGGCCTTACTCCGCGTTGCGGCGGCCGTTGGGGCGCGACCAGATGAGGCTGTAGCCTTCGCCTTCCTCATCGTTGAAGAGGTTCGCGTAGATCGGAGCAGTGAAGCTCGGATCGTCCAGCTTCACGCCGAGATAGTCGCGGCCGTCATTGGAGCGCTTGGACCATGCGGCGCCGATCTCGACCCGCCCGACGAAGACACGGTGGCTGGGGGCGCTGTCGCCAGAGCGGTTGGTCTCGGGCACGACGCGGACGTTCTTGGTCTGGAGCGAGAGGGTGACGATTTCGCCGGTGAACTCGTTGTTGCCGGTCCTCTTGAAGGTTCCGATTATCGCCATGAGTTTTCTCCTTGAACTCTGTTTCGAGCCCGCACCATTGCGGCCTCGATGGCGATCCGCGGGCCGGAGGCGATCGACGCCGCATCGCTTGCGACCGCAGCGCCAGCGGAGGATGGCAGCCAAGCGACTTTGTTGTTTGGCGAGGAATGACGGCGCAGCCGGCAGGGGAAGAAAGTCGATCGGCGCCATTGCGGCTTAGGCGATCGAGGCGCAGCCGACCTTCGGCCAGATCAGCCCATTAAAGAGGCCGTTTGGAGCGGCCCACCAGATAGAGACATCAACGGAGAACCTGGCGATACCGTCGCTGGCGAAATCCCGGCTACGACGATCACCGGCCTCGATGCTCCTCTGTACAGGCATCGCGAAGTCGCAAGCTGTTGTCGGCACCGCGCTTAAGGCACGCACGTGACGGTTCAAGTCACGGCTGACGTGCATCACCGGATATCCGCTATCTTTGGAACGAGACGGCACGCCGTCGTGGATTCGAACTGTGCGTCGCGCGATGCCGTGCCAGCGACAACGCTAACAATGCGACGGCCGGTCAGAAAAAAACATCCTGCCCGCGCCGGTTGTTCGGTGAATTCGCCCAGATCCAGCCCCTGTTCGGTTGAACGGGCGTCGTTATTCGCAGCTGTGATGCCAGCTGCGACGCAGCTGAAACGTTGACGGCAAGCGTGACGGCGTCGCGCGCCTTTGCTAGGGCGCGGACTGAGTATCGCAAAAGACGGGCGGCGCCGGGCGGAGATCCGGCATCCCGGGCCAAGCACTCCAGCGAACTGCAAATACAGTACACGCTGCCCGACCGCGGCCGTATCGTACAATCGAAAAAAGGGTAGGGCGGGCAGCGCTTACGCGCCGCCTCCCTTGGGGCGGAAGTCGAGGACTGGGATGCCGAGCTTCTTTGCCTTGTCTGCAAGATTGTCCTGAATTCCGGTCCCGGGAAAGACGATGACGCCTATCGGCAGCGCCTCCAGCATTGCGTCATTGCGCTTGAACGGGGCGGCTTTGGCATGCTTTGTCCAATCAGGGGCAAAGCCGATTTGGGGTACCTTGCGATGGTCTGCCCAACAGGAGGCGATCTTTTCGCCACCCTTCGGCGATTTCCCGTGCATCAATACCATGTCGGGATGCCTGGCGTGGACCTGGTCGAGTTTGGCCCAGATCAGCTGGTGGTCATTGAAGTCGAGCCCAGCGGTGAAGGCGATTTTCGGGCCAGGTGGCAGAAGGACTTCCTGCGAGGCGCGTTTCTTGGCGCTGAGAAAATCGCGGCTGTCGATGAGCGCAGAGGTCATGTTGCGATGGTTGACCATCGATCCGCTGCGCGGTCGCCAACTCGATCCGGTGTGGCGCTCGTAGTGCTCCGCGGCCTGATCACGCATCAGTTCGAAGGCGCTTTGGCGTTCGATCAGCGTCTGCCCTTCGGCCGTCAGGCGTTCCAGCTCGACCGATTTCACTTCGCTGCCGTCCTGCTCACGCTGGCTGCGGCGTTGCGCCTGCTCGTTGTGATCGAGTTCGCGCTCGATCCGATCTGCGGCGCGGTGAAAGATGTTGACGGTCGACCACAGAAGATCGTCGAGATCGGGCTCGAGGCGAGTGTCTTGCAGTGCCACGATGAGGGCGTCGAAGATGTCGGCCATCGCGCCGGCGACGCAGTGGCCCTCTGGAAGCGGTCGAGGATCAGGCTCATCCACGAAGGGACGGTAGCCATAGAGCTGGAGTTCGGTGAGGACGTGGTCGATGGGTGAAGACGAGTGCTGTGGTTCGTAGTCGTCATGCTCGCTCATTGGATGCTCCGCCGGTTGGACCGCGACCCTCGCGGCCTTCATGGCGACGGAAGCCGGCGGACGGGACGGACCTGCACCCGCAGCGAAGCGAAGGGCCGGAGTGTCAGCGGAGGAGGGTGAAGGCCGGCTATTTTGCTTCGCGATGGAAAGCGCTCCCTTGGGGAGCGCGCCGGAAAATAGTCGGCCGGAGACATTGCGGGTCCGGGTCGTTTGCTGGCCGATCGCCCTCTGGAAGGCCCGCAGGCGCGGTTCTCTTCGACTTCAGGAGCATCCAAGTGATGCAAGCGACAGCGGACAGGCTGTTCGTTCCGAGTTATCCCGCCACTGCCATGAAACGGGCGATGTCCTGGGGGGCGAGCTGAACACGGACTGCTGCTCGAACGGCATCCACGCCTAGCGTACAGAGATCTTCGTTGAGGTCCCCAAGTGCCGGCGAGAGCACGACCGGCTCGATCCCGGCAGCATTCGCTCTTTCGATCAAGATGTCACGCACGCCGTTACCGGCTGGATCGGCGTCGCGCACGATGTAGAGCCGTCTCAGTGTGGGGGGGAACAGCATGGCAGCAAGATGGGCGGCCGAGAGTGCCGCTGCCATGGCCATATCGGGCAGGATGCACCGAAGCGACAAGACGGTCTCGATGCCTTCGCCGCCCGCCATGACGTCGCCCGGCGGGCCAAAGCGAACCGCGTGACCGAGAAGATCGCCCATCGCGCGCCTCGGCGTACCGACCGGTGCCTTGCCCCTGCCGGAAGGATCAAGCCATGTGCGATGTACGCCAGTCAAATGGCCGTCGAGATCGGTGACGGAAGCGATCATCGCCGGCCAGGTCTCAGTCGGCGCTTGTTCGTCGGGCCGGTAGTAGCAGCGCGGGTGAAAACGCAGACTTCCGGTCCCGTGCAAAGCGGCAATACTGCGGTTGTGCAGATACGCCTCTACGACCGTACCCGCAATCGGCTGCGACATCGCAAATAGCCGACGCGCTTTCTCCGACATTTCCGACGGCGCGGCCAGCAACTTCGACCGGATTGATGTCTGCTCTGGTTCGGGATGGGGTAGGCCGAGAAACGTTATTGCCTCATGGGCAACGTCCCTGAAGTCGCTCAAGCCGCGGCTTTCGCGGATGATATCGAGAAGATCGCCATACTCCCCGGTCGCCGCGTCAGTCCATTTGCCGGCTGCGCGCTTTCCGCTCTGCGAGCCGACGAGCCGCACGAACATCGAGCGACCCGGCGTGTTTCGGACATCGCCAACAAGCCAGTAGCGTCCCTCGCGATGTCCGCTCGAAAGATAGTGGCGACAAACCGCTTCGGCCTGTCGGCCCAGGCGGTGGGCCAGTTCGGACGCATCGTGTCGGGGCATCATGCATCCTCCCGCATGTCGATGCGCTGATAGCGCTCCAGCAGCTTGCCCAGAATTGCGGGTTCGGGCGCCTGTGGCTCAGTGGGACTGGCCGACCCTGCGCGAATCTCGACGGCAAGGCGCTCGATGCAACCACTGGTCGTCTTGCGCACGATGAGGTGCGAGTGGGTCGTCACTTCAGCTACGAGGTCAGGTAGGTCCTCGATCCAGATGTCAGCCTTGACGCGGACCTGGGACATGGAGAACTCCACGTTCTTGAAGGCAATGTCTCGCGAGGACAGAAGGGTAATTTTCTGAGGGGTAGTCGCCATCGGGATGTACTCCGAGACGGGCAGTCGAGAGCCTCTCTCTCGACCTTCAAACTCGTCATGGAGATCCCGGCACTCCTCGTCCTCTTGTGCTTGGCAGCCAACCGAGGTTGTCGCGGGGTAGCAACTCAGTGACGGCGTTCCTGTTTACAAACGCGGCTGCAACATACAAACGTGCAGCAGTAGCGATTAAGGACCACAGCGCGGCGATGAACGACGAGCGGGGCCGGTCGCCCCATTGGAAGCATCTGCGTTCTTCATCACGCCTTCGGCGCTGTGGCGTGCGACACCGAGGGCATGCGGCTGAGTTCGAGAGCGAACAGAGCGCTTTTTGCGACGGGAAATCGATTTGGACGTGGTTGGTCATCACGGGCGGCCTGCCGCTAATCGTCGCCAGCAATGACGCTGCCAGCCAAGAAGCGAAGGAGATACTCCGCTGCCCTGCTCGCCTGAAGGCGGCGCGGCGCGCGCGGGCGTTGCGACGCAATAGGCCCTGCCGGCAGTATTGATACTGAAACGACGGTCGGATCCCTTTAGGAGTGTGTCTGGCCGGACTGGAAGCAGAGGCCAGCCATAGACTTGTTGCGCAACCACTCCGATTGACAGGTCGAAGGCGCCTCTTCGCCGCAGCACCTCCGGCGGGCGGTTTTCGCAGCCGGTTTTTTGGAGAAGAGTTCTCCGGCAGGACCATGTCCAGAACGGCGAGACAGGACGGAGTGCTCAACGAGGTCGGCGAACAGCTCGGACCTAAGAACTGCTGAGGACTTCTTATGAAAATCGCCGACCAATTCGACGAGACCACACCACTGCGCGTCGAAATCGCTGCGCGAATTGCCTTTCCCGACGGCTCGATGAGCGCAGCAGGCCTACGCAAGGAACGTGACGCCGGTCGACTTGAAACGGAGCTAATCGCCGGAAAGGAATACGTGAGCTTGATGGCAATCGCGAGGATGAGGGAACTATGCCGCGGACGTCGAAAGGGCCACGCCTGGTATGGCGTGACGAAAGCTGGAAAAAAGATGGAACGCGCCGAAACAAAGCTGGATGGTTTATCCGCGATGGATCCAGCTTCATCAGCGCTGGCGGCGGCGAAAAAGGCCGTCCAGGAACTGAAGCTGAAAAGGCGCTCGCCGCCTACATCGGAAGCAAATACCACCGAGCGCGGGGAGCCGAGGACGTCTTAATTGCCGATGTGGTCAACCTCTACCTTAAAGAGGTTGCACCGAAGCACGCGACACCAGAAGAGACGGCGGCTCGGCTGGACAAGGTCCTTGATTACTTCGGGGAAAAAACTCTCGCCGCCATCAATGGCAAACTCTGCCGCGAGTACATTGCGTCGCGCCCCACCGAAGCCGCGGCGCGCCGCCAACTCGAGGATCTTCGTGCCGCCATCAACTACTACCGCAAGGAGGGTTATACAACCGCCGCACCGGTCATCACCCTGCCAGACAAGGCCGCCGCCCGCGAACGCTGGTTGACCCGCAGTGAGGCGGCCGCACTGATCTGGGCAGCTTGGCGTATGAAGCAGACATGGAAGGGCCAAGAGAGCGGCCGGCGCACTGGGCGACATCTCGCGCGCTTCATCCTCGTCGCACTTTATACAGGAACGCGCTCGGCCGCAATCTGCGGTGCCGCCATGCGCCCAACGAAAGGGCGCGGTCATGTGGACCTAGACCGCGGTATCTTCTATCGCGGTGCCACCGGCACAAGGAAGACCAAGAAGCGCCAACCCCCTGTACCGTTGCCCGAGCGGCTGCTGGCGCACCTCCGGCGCTGGGCGCGCACTGATCTTCACATCGAGACCAAATCGGGCGGCAAAAGTGCGAACATCGGTCGCAAGATATCGCAGGATTTTGTCGTGGAATGGAATGGAAAGCCGGTGCAGTCGATAGACAAGAGCTTCAAGACGGCGCGCGAAATCGCCGGCCTAGGGCCCGACGTTACTCCGCACGTGTTCCGCCACACCGCGGCGACTTGGATGATGCAGGCCGGCACCGATATGTGGCAGGCTGCGGGCTTTCTTGGCATTACAGTGGATGTCCTGATCGAAACTTACGGCCATCATCATCCTAATTTCTTGGCAGACGCCGCCGAGAAGATCACGAAGAAGCCAGTTTTCTCCAAGTCGCCGCAAACCGTTCCGAGTATAACTCAAATCACAAGGCACAAACGCGGTGTGCTCATCCCACAGGTTTCCCACAGAAACGGCGAAAGGAAACGCGACCAGTCGTGAGCGAACGTGGCGAAGGAGCCCAGGAACAATAACGACTTGCTGGTAAATCTACATCGTTCGGGACGATGGGATCGCACGTTCAAAGCTGCCATCCGCACCCCGCTCAAAGGTCTACTCCGGCTCCCCAGGGCGCGTGCTCGCAGCCGTGCCTTGGATCGGTTTGCCGGGTCCCGAAAGCGACATTGAATGTGGGAGGATTAGAGGCAAAGATCGTGATGCCTGGCTTGACGGAGGCTTGTCTTCGAGGCCAATGAATCGCACCTGGCCAAATCTCAAAACAGCAGCAAACGGCGCACTAGCCGCAAGCCCGGCGCACCGCTTCTGAGTGAAACTATCAATCGGCAAGACCTTGGCGATGCCAACCATGTCGTTGTCCATCCCATTGCCGGGATCGGTTGCTCCGGGCCGCAAGACCACCAAAAAATTGCGATGGTCTCGTAGGGGGGACGTATCGGCGTTTCTGGCGCGGACCTCAACCAGGAGGTCGCAATCTTTTGCCATCACAAAAGCCCCATCTGAGTCGGTCAGTGGTGTATCTCTGGCCTGCTACCCCGCGACGATCAAGACGGTGCTTTCCGGCGACCAACGCAGCACGACATCCTGACCTTCCGCCAGCCTGACAGCGCCGGTGTTCTGCACAATCACCTTGAGCGTCTGGCCAGCACGCTCGACAAAGTAGGTGCTGCTATTTCCGGCGAAGATGCGCTTCGATACCTGGCCTCGCAGCAGATTCCCGTTGGCCGCATCCGGAGCCTCGGCATCGGTGAAGATGCGGATGCGTTCGGGCCGCACGGCGCAGCTTGCCTTGGCCCCAGCGGCAAGCTTGGTACCGGAGCCGACGGCAATCGCTGTGCCGTCCGGCAGCCGGATGCCGTTGCCCGTGCTGTCGCCGCGAAGGATGTTGGCGTCGCCCAGGAAGGTGGCGGCAAACTCACTCGTCGGCCGATCGTAGATCTCCTCGGGCGGGCCTTCCTGCACCAGCTTGCCATCGCGCAGAATGCCGATACGGTCGCTCATCGTCAGCGCTTCTTCCTGATCGTGGGTGACGAAGATGGTGGTGATGCCGATCTCGCGCTGGATGCGCTTGAGCTCGATCTGCATGTCGACCCGCAGCGCCTTGTCCAACGCCCCGAGCGGCTCGTCGAGCAACAACACGCGCGGCCGGATGACGATCGCGCGAGCGAGCGCCACCCGTTGGCGCTGGCCGCCGGACAGCTGGTGCGGCCGTCGGCCGCCGAGCCTGCTGAGCTGCACGAGGTCGAGTGCTCGCTGCACCTCGCTGGCAATCACCGCCTTTTGCTCGCCGCGCACCGACAAGCCGAAGGCGATATTGTCGGAGACGCTCATATTGGGAAACAGGGCGTAGTTCTGGAACACCATGCCGATGCGCCGTTTTTCGACCGGCACCCGTTCGACGCTCTCACCACCTATGGTGATGCGACCGGAATCGGGAAAGTCGAAGCCCGCGATTTGTCGCAGCAGCGTGGTCTTGCCGCTGCCTGACGGCCCGAGCAGGGCATAGAAGCCGCCATCGGCGAAATCGATAGACACATCGTCCAGCGCCTTGTGGGCACCGAAAGCGCGCGACACGTTCGCTACTTGGACGCCAGCCATTACTTCTCTCCGCCGAATTTGAAGAAGCGCGCCGTCAGCAGCATCAGTGCCATCGACACGACAATGATGATCGTCGAGACCGCATTGATCTCGGGGGTGAATCCCTTGCGGATCGCGGCGTAGATTTCGACCGGCAGCGTCGTCTGGCCGGGCGTCGACAAGAAGTAGGATACGACGAACTGGTCGAAGGACACGGCGAAGGCGAACAGCCCGCCGGCAATGACGCCCGGCATGATCCAGGGCAGCGTGACGCGGTTCGTCAACTGCCATTGATTGGCGCCGAGCGAGCGCGCCGCCTCTTCCAGCTCGTGCGCGAAGGTCTGCAGTCGGGCCGACACGACGACAATGACGTAGGGAAGCGCAAGCGCGACGTGGCCAAGCAGGATAGCGAACAGGCCGCGCCCAATGCCGACGCCGAAGAAGAAGATCAACATCGCCGTGCCGGTTATCAGCCACGGAATGGCGATTGGCGGAAACAGCAGCGCCTGCAGGAATTTCTTGCCGCGAAACTCATAGCGGTAGAGCGCAAGTGACGCCGCCGAGCCAAGCACGACGCAGATGATGGTAGTGATGACTGCGATTTCGACACTGTTCCAGGTGGCTGAGATAAGCTGGTCGTTCTGCCACAGCGAGACATACCATTCCGTCGTCCATTCGAACGGCAGCTGGTAGAAGGGCGAAACGTTGAAAGACATTAGCGCCATGATGATGATGGGCACATAGAGGAAGGCGAGCAATAGCCAGATGTAGAGGCGGCCGAGCCATTCGAGAACACGTGTCGTCGCCATCACGTAGCCCTCCGCAGCACCGGCGAGGCAACCGCCAGGATGACCAGCACGACGGCCAACAGGATAAAGGAGAGCGCAGCACCCAGCGGCCAGTTGAACACGGCGACGAACTGGTCCTCGATGACAGTGCCGTAAAAGGTGCCGGTACGGCCGCCGAGGATGCGCGGTTCCATGAACGAACCAACAACCGGGACGAAGACGAGCGCTGCGCCCGCCACCAGCCCCGGCATCGACAGCGGAATGATGACTCGATTCAGCACCTGCAGCCGCGAGGCGCCGAGCGAGCGCCCGGCCTCGATCAGCGAGTCATCGATGGCCTGCAGGGTCAAGTAGCACGTCAGCACCATGTAAGGCACGTAGGAGTGCACCAGCCCGATGATGACGGCCGGATAGGAATAGATAAGATCAATGTTGATCTTGAACGGCAGGACGGCGTTGAGCGCAGTGTCGAGGATGCCGCCTTCACGCAGCACCATCGCCCAGGAGAAGATGCGCACCAGCCCGTTCGACCAGAACGGCAGGATGACGAGCAGGAAAATCGCCTCTCGGCTGCGGCCTTTCAGCACCTTAGCCAGCACATAAGCGGCGGGATAACCGATGACGATGCACCACAGCGTCACCTCGAGGCCGAGGCGCAGCGAGGCCAAAAGCAATGTCAGATAAAGGCTTTGTGAAAAAAAGGCGGCATAGTTTTCGAGCGTGAACGCCCACGGCTTTCCCGACAGCGGCAGGTCGGTCATGAAGGAGAAGAAGACCATGGCTGAGAGCGGCAGGAAGATCGCAACCGTCAGCCAGAGATAGGCAGGCGCCAGCAGCGGCAAGGCCGATCTCAATCCGCTGCGCGACGCGGCCGCAACCTGTGCTGCCATGACATCCTCCTCCCAGGATGGGAAGCATCAGCCGACATGGATGGTCGGCTGATCCCGGCTTCTGCTGTTACTTCACGTCGACCTTGAGCTGCTGCCAAAGCGACAGATAGGTTTCGCGCTGGGCGTCTGTGATCGGCGCCTGGAACTGAATGCGCTTGGCGACTGCCGGGTCACCCATCACCTTGCGGTTGAACGCATCGCCGGGAAGTGCTTCTACAGCCTTGGTGTTGGCGGATACCGGGGCTCCGACCTTGGTGACCCATTCGACATAGAACTTCGGGTCGATCATGTAGTTGATGAAGGCCTCGGCGCCGGCGACATTCTTGGAACCGACCGGAATGGAGAAGGCGTCGAGCCAGGCGACAGCGCCCTCCTGCGGGATCACGAGCGAGACCGGCAGCTTGAAATGGGTCTTGGCGCGGTCGGCCGAGCCGCTCCAATAGGTGCCGATGTCGATCTGGTTAGAGGCAGCCATCTGGTTCCAGTCGTTTTCCGAGCTCCAGAACGTCTTGATCTGCGGCATCAGCGAGGTGAGCTTCGCCTTGACCGCCTCGATATCCTTGATGTCGTTGATGTTCTGGCCGGTGGCAATGGCGCCGAACTGAACCGCCTCGACGGCATCATCACGGATGGTGACGCGGCCCTTGTGAGCGGGATCCCACATTTCGGCGATGCTCGTCGGCGGCTTGTCGAAGGATTTTTCATTGATGGCGAGCGCCGTCAGGCCCCAGACCCACGGCACGCCATAGACCTTGCCGTCATGGACGAGCATCGGCGATCCGGCCTTGTCCTTGCTGATGTCGGGAAAGTTCGGCAGCTTGGACGTGTCGATCGGCTGGATCAGCTTTTCCGCCATCGCCTGGTCGTTGAAGGCGGCGTTGATCATGACGACATCGTAAAGGCCGGGATTGGTCCTGAGCTTGGTCAGCATCTCCTGTTCGGAATTGAAAAAATCGTTGACGACCTTGCTGCCGGTCGCCTTCTCAAAGGCTTCGATGGCCCACGGCTCGTCGGCGCCGTAGCCCTTCCAGTTGAGTACGTGCACCTCGTTGGCCTTGGCGGCAAATGCGAGTGCGGAGGTGAAGACGGCGGTCGCCGTCAGCAGGGCAGTCAAGTCGGGCATGCGCATGTTCGTTCCTCTCTGTGTTTGCCCGCTTCCCGGGCTTTGTCAGGCTGTCGGGCGTTTGGCCTCTTGCTTCCGGCCATGGAGGCCGATCGGCGGACCGCCGGCATGGCTTAGGAATGTCTGGATCTCGTGGTCGGTCGGCGCTGATGAACCACCGTGGCGGGTGACGGAAATGGCCGCCGCCGCATTGGCGTAGCGCGCTGCTTCAAAAGGCGGCGCGCCGCGCGCCAGCGCACTGACGAAAGCGCCGATATGGGTGTCGCCGGCGCCATTGGTGTCGATGGCGTCGACCTCGAAGCCGGCACTCGTTTGCGCCGAGCCATCGGCCAGCCGTATGTGGCAGCCTTTCGCTCCGGCGCGAATAACGACGCCGACGGCCTTCGGGGAGTGGTCGCTAAGAAGCCGTGACGCGAGTGTCTCGACGTCGCCCGGACCGGCAATCGCGGCCGCTTCCATCCTGTTGCAGCTCAACCAGGTGGTGCGGGCGAGTATCCGAGGCAGGATAGGGCGGGGAATGTCGACGACGACAGGTGTCGGGTCGAGGACAAGCGGTGTGTCGGCCGGAAGTGCCTCGATCCAGTCGACAAGCGCGTCTCGGCTTCCCGGATAGCTAAGCGTATAGCCGGAGGTGAACACCCAATCCCCCGGGGCGACCGAGACGGGCGCCATCATGTCAAGGCTGAGCAAGCTCTCCGCACCAGGCCACGAGACGAAGGTGCGCTCGGCATCGCTGCTGATCATGGCGACGCAATTGCCGCTGTCCATGATGGGCGATGGCGTCGTCAGTGTCTCGATCCCCTCGCTGGCTAAGGCCGCGCGCAGGAAGTCGCCGTTGGGTCCGCTGCCGAGCTGGCCGCCGAACACCACCTTCATGCCGGTGCGGCTGGCCGCGACCATCATGTTGAAGCCGCCGCCGGCGACTTGCGTGTAGCTCGACGCCGTCTTCTCCGTACCCGGCGCCGGCAAGGCGTCGATGCGGTAGACATAGTCGACCACCGCGCTGCCGACATGGACGACACGCCCACTCATATCGCCGCATCCTTGCCGGGACCCGTCCTGTCGGCACGGCGCTTGGATACACGGGCCGCAACAAGGTCGGCGGTGAGCGCGCCAACCGCCGCAATGTCGATGCCCTTGAGGTCTGCAATGCGGTTCTGAGGCAGTCGGGAAAAGCCGGTGCAGGCGCCGGCCATGCCGGTCGCGATGGCGCCGATCGTATCGGTGTCGCCACCGAGATTGGCACTGATGACCGCCGCTTGCCAGGGATCATCGCCGGCGACTTCCAGCACGGCGAATGCAGCCGGAACGGACTCCTGACTGGCGACGCCGGTGCCGACCAGATCGGTGATCAGCCGGATCGCGTCCTTCGTCGCCTTGCCGCGCACAAGCTCCTGCGCCCACCCAATGCGGGCGGCAATGTCACCGCCGGTCACCCAATAGCCGAGCGCTGCTCCGCACCTCGCCGCGGCGATGGCGCTGTCGGAAGCGGCGCGCCAGTCGCCGCCGGCGACGCCGCAGCTGACGGCCGCCGCAACGGCGGCTGCGGCCGCAATGGCAACCGAGGTGTTGTGCGTGGCCCGGCAGGTCTCGGCAACTTTGGCGACCAGCGCGTCCAGCGGCTCTGGCGGCATCATGATGCCGACCGGCGCAATGCGCATGGCCGCACCATTTGTGTCGCCGCTGCGCCCCGCTTCCTCGGCCGGCACGCCATTGTTGATGGCGTCGATGGCGCGTTTGGTCGATGGTCCCAGCAGATCGTAGCTGCCGCGCGCTTTGACGTCGCGCTCCCAGTCGAGCAGCGCGTTGACCCACCGCGCATGATCGAAGCGGTTACCGGATTCGACCAGGATACGGCCAAGCAGAAGCGCCTGTTCGGTGTCGTCGGTGATCGTTCCAGCGGGAAGCCCCTTCGACACCGGATGGTCGGCGAAAGGAGCAATGAAGCCCTCTACATGGGCGTAGAGTTCGGCAATCCGGGCCGGCGACAAAAGCTGCGTCGGCATGCCCAGCGCATCCCCCAGTGCCCCGCCGACAAGCGCCCCCATGGCCCGATCAGTCATATTCCCGGTGTTGTCGTCCGGCATCACTCAGAACCTCATATGCAGCGCAAAATGCGCCGGGTTGAGCAGGCTGGTCACATATTCGATCGGCCGGTCATCGGCGGCGCGGGTCAACCGGCGACCGCGAAGGAACGGCGTGCCTTGCGGGCAACCGAGGATTGCAGAGTCCTCGGCGTTGAGCATTTCGATGCCGACCCATTCCTCGCCATGGTCGGGAATGAGGCCGGCGCCGCGCAGCGTCTGGTGCAGCGAGCCTTCGCGCAGCCCGCGTAACGGCACGTCCTCCAGTTCCGGCGACAATGGCAGGCGGCTGCGCTCGATGGAGATGGCGTGGCCGTCGCTGGCATTGGTGCGCACCCGGTCGACAGCGATGAAAAACGGGTTTTCTATACCAAGCAGTGCGGCAAGATCGGGATCCTCGATCACCTCGAGCCGCAGCGTCCGCGTCTCTGCATTGGCGCCGGCATTGGCGAGCGCCCGCGACCAACCGATGGAGTCATCAACGGGCTTGCCATCGTAGGTGACGAAAGAGCCGATGCCGACTTTGGTGGTGATCAGCCCGCGGCTGGACAGTTCCTCGAGGCCTTTGCGGACGGTGTTGCGGCTGACGGAGAAACGATGGACGAGCTCGTTCTCGCTTTGCAGCCGGTCGCCGAAGCCGAGAACACCGGAGCGGATTTCATGTTCGAGAACGGTGGCGATCTGTTCGGGCTTGCCCGTGCCGGGAGACAGTTGAACCGAGCGTCGCTTCATATGGGTACCTGTTCAGTGAGCCTGTATAATCCTGTTCATATCACGGCAGGCTTGTCAACGAGTGCCACATGGAGCTGCTATCGGGCTTGATTAGGCGTCGCGACGAGCAGTCGCCGGTTCCGTCGTCGTGGGACCTGGCGTCCAGCGCCAGCTCCGCATCATCGGCAACATAGCGGGCGTTGCGGTAGTCGCGAATGAAGCTGATCCGACCTTCACACCACTCGAGCCACATAAAGTGGTTGGGTTCGCGTCGGCTCGGTCTCGAACACCGCGATCACCTCCCGGCCCTCGTGCCAAGCCGGCTTGAGCCACACGCCCTCGCTCTTAACGTGGTGAAGAACCTGCTGACGTCTGCTGAGCCTGAGCGAAGCGGATGCAAGGACGGATGAAGCTTCACTGTTTTTCGAAGCCGATAATCCCTTGAATGACAGGGATGGCCTGCATCGCTTGAGCACACCGGCGGTGACGATGAAATGGCCGTAAGACGGACAATGTTCATTCATTGTCGGAGGCAGTTCGTGATCCCGAGTCCGGTTCAACAGGACGGCCTAAGGAGCGTCAGCCTAGCGCCGCCGCAGCCGAGACGCGGGATCGACCGCTCCCGTCGAGGGGCGTCGTTTAGCAGGAGCTCGCGACCAGGTGAATTCCAGGATCACAGTCGGATGTGGGGAAAGGATGCCACACAACGCACTAGATACGGCGCACGACGGCCGCCTCGCCATCGTTGATCTCGCGGTCGCCGCCTGGCGAGGGCGTCAAACTACTCCTGTCGAGTGAGGTGAATTAGGAGGGGAAATTACCAGCCCGGACCCGCGAGAGGCAGGCGTGTCTTTCGAGAGTTGGAAAATCTTACAAGTTTCGTCGGTCTGCTGCATTCTTCTTAAACATGGCCAAGACAAGCCGCTTGCCTTCGCGCACACTGTCTTCGAGCGGCTTCGCCTTCGCCAGATGCGCCGCAATCGCGCTAGCCAGCATGCAACCCGTCCCGCGCATTGATGCGACAAGACGAGGTGCGTCGAAGCGGATTGGTTCTTGATCGGAACGCAACAGAATATCGGTTGATCGAGGTCCTGATGCATGGCCCCCTTTGATCAGCAGGCCCGGCACGCCGGCTGCCAGCAATTTCCGTCCCAGTCTCACCGCGTCGCTCTCGTCGGCTGGCGGTTCCGCACCAACAAGGACCGCCAGCTCGAGGAGATTGGGGGTCACAAGGCAGCAAAGCGGCATCAGATCGCGCCTCATGGCAGCGATGGCACCTGCTTCCAGAAGCCCCCGGCCGGAGCTCGAGGCCAGCACCGGATCGAGCACTGCCGGCACCTGCGGATTTTCGCGTAGCACAGCCGCGACGGCAACGACGATCTCGGCCGTTGCGAGCATGCCGATCTTAATTACCGCCACCTTGTTGGCCTGCAGCGCGGCGCGCATCTGATCGGCCACAAGATCGGGCTGCGAAGGATGGATTTCCATCACGGCTTCGTGCGTCTGCACCGTCAGCGCTGTGACAGCCAGGCAGGTGCGCACGCCAATGGAAGCGATCGTCTCGATATCGCGTGCAATTCCAGCCCCACCGCTGGAGTCTGATCCGCCGACCACGAGCACATGCGGTTCTCGACTCAGCGCCATGGCTTTGTCTTTTCGATCCATTCTCGCGTGCGCGCTTCGGGATCGGCATTCAACGTGATGTCGGTGACCACCGCCGCGCTGTCCGCACCAGCCTCGAAGACACCGTCGAGCCGGTCGGGGTTGAGGCCGCCTATTGCGACCAATGGGATCGGTGCGACCCGGCGCTTCCACTCGCTGATCCGTTCGAGCCCTTGCGGCGCCCATTTCATCTGCTTCAGGATGGTGGGATAGATGGGGCCGAGCGCGATATAGTCGGGCTCGGCAGCGATAGCCGTTTCCAGTTCGAGATGATCGTGCGTGCTGAGCCCGAGCTTCAATCCGGCGTACTTAATCGCCAGCAGGTCGGCCGCAGCCAAATCCTCTTGGCCGAGATGGACGAAGTCGCAGCCTTCCTCGATTGCCGTGCGCCAATGGTCGTTGACGATCAGTTGGCAACCATGGACCGCGCAGACGCCGTTCGCGCGGCGGATTTCCGTCCGCAACGTGGCCTCGTCCCTATCCTTGATGCGCAACTGAACCAGCTTGACGCCAAGCGGCACCAGCCGTTCGATCCAGGCGGCGCTGTCGACGATCAGGTAGAAGGGGTCGAGCTTCATGAAAAAACTGCCCTGCCAATTGTCGGCGTCGACGGCACGGCGACGTCGCGCGGTTCGAGCATTCCCGAGTTGAAAGCTTCACGACCGGCCTCGACCGCCTTGCCGAACGCACGCGCCATGCCGACCGGATCGGCCGCCTTGGCGACCGCGGTGTTCAGGAGTACGGCGTCAAAGCCGAGCTCCATGACGGTTGCCGCGTGCGACGGCCGTCCGAGCCCCGCATCCACGATCAGCGGAACGCCTGGGAAATGTCCGCGCATCGAGCGCAGCGCCGTGATGTTGATCGGTCCGAGAGCGGAACCGATCGGCGCGCACCACGGCATCAAGACCTTGCAGCCCGCCGCAAGCAGCCGCTCGGCAACGACAAGGTCGTCGGTAGTATAGGGGAATACAGCAAAACCGTCCTCGCACAGGATGCGGGCGGCTTCGACCAGACCGAACACATCCGGCTGCAGGGTGTCGTGGTTGCCGATCACTTCGAGCTTGACCCAGCTCGTACCGAAGACTTCGCGCGCCATTTTCGCAGTCGTGACCGCTTCCTTGACGGAGTGGCAGCCAGCAGTGTTGGGCAGGATTCTGACGCCGAGCGAGCGGATCAACGACCAGAATTTTTCGCCGGCCCTGCCGCCTGCCATTTCACGGCGCAAGGAGACGGTCAGCACCGACGTGCCCGACGCCTTGACCGCATCGGAAAGGATAGCCGGCGAAGGATATTGAGCCGTGCCGAGAAGCAGGCGGGAGGGAAGCGTCGTCCCGAGAAGTTCGAACATGTTAGCCTCCCTGCATCGGCGAGAGGATTTCGATCCGGTCGCCGTCGTTCAATTGGAATTCCGCCCGGCTGGCTTTGTGCACGAGGTCGTTGTTGACGGCGGTCGTGAGCCAATCGCCCTCATAGTCAAGCGCGGCAAGCAGCTCGGCCAGCGTGGTGGCGGCAACCTCATGCACTTTGCCGTTGACCATCAGTTTCATGAGCAAGCTCCTTGGTTCCGTCTTGATTGAAAACCAGGTCGGCAGCCTGGCGCGCCATGGCGGGAGCCAGGAGAAAACCGTGACGATAGAGCCCGTTGATCGCGATGATCTCACCGTTCGTTTCGGCGCGCGGCAAATTGTCGGGAAAGGCTGGACGGACGCCAACACCGGTTTCAACGATCTCGGCCTCGCCAAAGGCCGGATGGAGGGCATAGGCGGTACCCAGCAGCTCCAACATGGAGCGCGCCGTAACCGGTCCGGCGGACTGGCTTTCAATCATCGTCGCACCAACCATGAAACGGTGGTCGGTGCGCGGCACTGCATAGAGTGGAAAGCGCGGATGCAGCAGCCTGACCGGGCGCGACAGCGAGGTATCAGGGGTGCGCAGGATGAGCATTTCGCCGCGAACGCCGCGCAACCTGTCATCGGCGGCTGCCATTCCCGTGCAATCGATCTGACGATCGAAACCAAAAACATGCTGGGCGTCGGCGCCGAAGTGGAATTCGACACCCATGGCCGCGAGCTTGTCATGAAGCGCTGCCATCGCCTGGCGCGGATCGAGATGGCCCTCATCGGGAAAGAGCAGTCCGCGGCGGAAGCGGCCGGCTAAGTCGGGCTCCAGCAAGGCAATTTCATCTTCCTCGACGCGCCGATAGCCCGACGTGCGGCTGGCGAACCGGTCGAGCTCGCCCGCATCGCGCGGCGCGGCCACGACCAGCGTTCCCCGTCGTGTTACCAAGCCGGGCGTTGCGGCGTCCCACCAGTCGGCGGCGTCGCATCCGAGATCCAGCACCGGCTGCTCGGCGCTTTCACGCTCGCACCATGGCGCCAACATGCCACCGGCGAACCACGACGCATTGCCCCCAAGGCCAGGCCTTGTCTCGGCAACGGAAACCGCCGCGCCGCGTGCGGCGAGCTCGAAGGCCGCGGTGAGGCCGGCAACGCCGGCCCCTTTGACCAGCACCTTCATGATGGCTCATGCGCCTGTGGCGAAAGCGGTGCGCCGGTCTCGTCCGCCGGCACGTAGAGATCGCCGCCCTCGCGGTATTTCGCCGCCATCGCCGCCATGCCCTCCTTCTGCGCTTCGGCGCGGATGTCGTGGGAAATTCGCATCGAGCAGAATTTCGGTCCGCACATCGAGCAGAAATGCGCCAGCTTGTGCGCCTCCTTGGGCAAGGTCTGGTCGTGGAAGGACCGTGCGGTTTCGGGGTCGAGCGACAGGTTGAACTGGTCCTCCCAGCGGAACTCGAAGCGCGCGCGGGAAAGGGCATCATCCCTGACTTTCGCCGCCGGATGACCCTTCGCCAGGTCGGCGGCATGGGCGGCGATCTTGTAGGTGATCACGCCAATCTTGACATCGTTGCGATCGGGAAGGCCGAGATGCTCCTTGGGCGTGACGTAGCAGAGCATGGCGGTGCCGAACCAACCGATCATCGCCGCGCCGATGCCGGAGGTGATGTGGTCATAGCCCGGCGCGATGTCGGTCGTCAGCGGGCCAAGCGTATAGAACGGCGCCTCGCCGCAAACGGCGAGTTGCTTGTCCATGTTCTGCTTGATCTTGTGCATCGGCACGTGGCCAGGCCCCTCGATCATCACCTGGCAATCCTTCGCCCAGGCGATCTTCGTCAGCTCGCCAAGCGTTTCCAGCTCGGCGAACTGCGCCGCATCGTTGGCATCGGCGATCGAGCCGGGACGAAGGCCGTCGCCGAGCGAGAAGGAGACGTCATAGGCGCGGCAGATGTCGCAGATCTCCGCGAAGTGCTCGTAGAGGAAGCTTTCCCGGTGATGGTGCAGGCACCATTTTGCCATGATCGAGCCGCCGCGCGAGACGATACCCGTGACCCGGTCAACGGTCAGTGGGATGTAATGCAGCCGCACGCCGGCATGGATGGTGAAATAGTCAACGCCCTGTTCGGCCTGTTCGATCAGCGTGTCGCGGTACACCTCCCAGGTCAGATCCTGGGCAATGCCGCCAACCTTCTCGAGCGCCTGGTAGAGCGGCACCGTGCCGATCGGCACCGGCGAGTTGCGGACGATCCAGTCGCGGATGTTGTGGATGTTGCGGCCGGTCGACAGGTCCATCACCGTATCGGCGCCCCAGCGGATCGCCCAGACCATCTTTTCGACCTCTTCAGCCATCGACGATGTGACGGCGGAGTTACCGATATTGGCGTTGATCTTGACCAGGAAATTGCGACCGATAATCATCGGTTCGCTCTCGGGATGATTAATGTTGGCGGGAATGATCGCGCGTCCGCGCGCCACCTCGTGGCGGACGAATTCAGGCGTGACGAAATCGGGCAGTGTCGCGCCGAAAGCCTCGCCGTCGCGCTCAAGCTTGCCGTGCAGGATCTCGCGACCAAGGTTCTCGCGGATGGCGGCGAACTCCATTTCGGGTGTGATGATGCCGGCGCGCGCATAGGCAAGCTGGGTCACCGCCTTGCCTGCTTTGGCTCTGAGCGGTCGGTGGCGAATGGGAAATTCCGGCGTCAGGCGTTCGCCCGCGGCGAATCCGTTGTCCTCCGGCCGGACATGGCGGCCGTCATAGGCCTCGACATCGCCCCGCGCCGTAATCCATTCGTGGCGAAGCCGTGCAAGGCCATTTTCGATGCTGGTTTCGACAGTCGGGTCTGTATAGGGGCCGGACGGATCGTAGACGGTGACGGGCGGTTCGCCGGCCGTCGGATGGACGGAGATTTCGCGCATTGGCACCCTGAGCTGCGGGTGGATGGTACCGGATTTGTGGATTTTGCGTGAGGCAGGCAGCGGTCCCGTCGAGACGGCGGGGGTGAGGGCATTCATCTTGAGGCTCCTTTGCTCGTTGCATTGGAGACCCAGTTCTGTGCCGGAAGGATGAAAAGACGCTTCTAGCGACCTGCCGAAACAGGACCTCGGGCGTAAACTCCCGCAAAGCGCTTGCACCGTCCCTACGCCAGTATGAACTGGATCAGGTTCAACGGGTCACTGCGCCGCGAATGCCAACAGTATCTCAGCCCCTTGCCGGGACTCCCCTGGTGAATGCGTGAGGTTGGACGGGACGGCTCCGGTTTGTCAAGCGCGTTCTGGCCGCGGCTGATCGGCGGTCGGTCAGACCGTGCGGAAAAAATCGTGCATGTCTCGGCGACAAGTCAAGCGTCGGAGATGAAGGCAGGGACAAGGGAAACGCAAACCGTCGGACTAAAAATCGATCCTGATGATCACACCTTCAATGGGCACCAAAGGTTTGCGCGTAGATCGCCTCGATTCTTCCTGCCTCGTCACTGGTCAGCGCGGCGAATTCCTTTTCGCGCGCGCGGTTCGATAGATGTCCATCATTCTGGTGAAGAAAACGGAAGAGCAGATCGGTCAACCGCTCGGGCATGTCAATAAAGGCGTCCACCTGCTGTCGGAACTGATCGTAGCGCTGCAGAAATGCGGTTTCCTGGGGAAGGTCCCGTTCGATCGTCCGCTGAACGCAGGCATAGAGGAATTCGGCATGCGGGGTTGCATCGAAGAACCGGTAGAAATCACCGGTGTCATTCAGCACCCGGACGTTGAATTGCGGCGTCGGTTCCCATTCCACCAACGGCAGAAGGCGCTGCGAATAGCTCTCGAGCACGCCCCTGTACTCGTTGATCTGGTCCAGGATCGCGGCCGAGACGGGAAAGACAACTCCCGGCGGATTGAAGCCGCGCATGGCAAGGACGTGGTGGATTAGGTAGCGGTGAATGCGGCCGTTTCCGTCCTCGAACGGGTGAATGTAGACAAAGCCGAAGGCGAGGATTGCGGCGGCTACGACTGCATCAAGGTTTTGCGCGGGGCCCTGATCGAACGCCGCCATTCCATCAATTAGCCGCGGCAGGTCCTCGGGCCGAGCGCTGATGTGATCGGGCAAGGGCGTGCCGTTGTCTCGGTCATGCTCACCGACGAAACCTCCTTCTTTTCGGAAGCCAAGTCTTACGAAACGGGCGTCGCCAAGTACAATTCTTTGCAGACGCAGCAGCTCATCGCGATTGATCGGCCAGCGGCCGGATTCGCCGATGGCGCGGCCCCAGCGCTGGATGCGATCTTGCGGCGGGTGCTCGCCCTCGATCGCATAGCTTGATCGCGAGTCTTTGAGCAAAAGAAAGGCGGCGGTCCGAGCAAGAAGGTCGCGCGGCACGTCCGCTACGATTGCCTCCGCGCGCCGCGGTAGTTCAAGGCCGATGAATTTTTCGAGAATCTTGGTGCGGAACACCAGAGGGCAGAACTCACGCGTGCCGGGGAGATTGTCCCTTACGCGGTAGCGCGAAGCGGTCTTGTCGGGTCCCGGCCACTGCAGCTCGGGATCGACAACCGGAATGTATCGTCCGGCCTTCGCGTCCGGCAGATCGATACGCGCGCCCCTCAGCCATTCATATAAAAACCAGATGCGTCGGGCATAACTGCCGGTCGGGCTTTCACGGACCAGCGCCTCGATCGGCGCGGGACCGGTCACTTGGAACAGCCGCTTGAGGACGGCAAGGTCCAGTCCCTCGTACTTGAGCGCAAAGGTCAGGTGGCCTTCGAGGGTAGGATTTGGGGCATGGCGGGGGGTCATGATCCGCCAGCCATCCCGTTCGGTAATGCGATGATGCTCGCCCGTGGCGAACAACCTACGGGGCAAGGGCACGGCGAGCCTGTAGGCTCCGATCAGGGCGCTGTACCCGGCCGGGGTCGCCGTTTCAGGAAGGCGGATTTCCTGAAAAACGGTAACAGGACCTGAAAATTGGTGCTCTTGCACCGCAGGCATGAAAAGCGAATCCTTTCATCGAATTTTGGTTAGTTCGGCCAAAACCTATGAAAAATGATCCTATCCCATGAAAATTGATGCCACAAGACAAATTTTCCGAAAACCGATTCTAAAACGGTGCTGAAGTCGATCAAGCAAGAACTCCGCCACCGGCTCAAGGAAGCGACTTCAGACAAAAAGGTGAGTCCAGGAACCGCCATTCGCCCGCCTGTTAGTCACGAGGCCGGCACGAATGGCCCGCCTTACGTCGAGCCGGATTGCTCGAGGAGCAGCGCGCCGTTCGGGGCTGCCTCATAGAGCGCTCCGGCGCGCGATCCCGATTTGATAGCCGCGATCACGCTCGCGACTGATCTTGGTGACGTGGCGGCGTCGGAGTAGAAAAGTGATGCAGGATCTCGGTGGCGTCGTGTGTGTGTGACCTGAAATGAGTTCTCTACGGTATGGGGGGCGGCACGCAGCGCGCGCGTCTTCTCGGCAAACAGATCGACGAAGCGGCACCGAAGGGAAGTTCCCGGCATTCATTCTCGCCATCGCTGCCCCAATTTGCCGACCGGACTGCCGATCGATCTCGGCCAATACCTTGCGCGCGCAAGGGCCGAAGCTGAACTGGGCGGCACCTGCTCATTCGGGAGCTAACTCATGCTTGGCGCGCTAGCCCGAGAGAGCTGTGCCTGATCGAATGCGTGAAATCGTAGCTCGGGGTGGAGAGGCTGACGCGGTCATCTGTCACCCGCCTTCGGGCTGTAACGAAAAGCGCGACATCGTCTCCAATGCTCGTTCCCCACGTCGAGGGCCCAGCGGCTTGGCTGCGGGGGGACTGTCAGCTAGTGGCCGCTGGGCCTTGACGACCAGCGAGCGTAAGAGGAGGCCCTGTGCTGGCTGACGAAAACTTGCGAGCAAAGCCGCGGAAAAGCATCATTCGAACGAATTCTTTCGTCGAGACGAGGAGGCAGTGAGCGGTAGCCGCCGCTTTGAAGCTCTCCGGCAGCTGCTACGCTGGTCGTTCAGAGGGTCGCAGCTGCGCTTGCGCCGTCATATCAGATAAGTCTAATATAATCCGCGCCTGGCCATCGAACGCCGCGGCGCCCTCGGGTCGGCGCTATTCATCGGGTGGGCATGTCGGGCACGCAAGGGAGGACGAAATGAGACTGGTTCAGTCATTTGCATTTGCTGCTGTGCTGCTTCTTTCGTCTGCATTGTCTGCGGCCCCCCACTCGGCTCGTGAGGACATCGAAGCGGCGTTGGTAAAATTCATGGACGCCTTCAACAGCGGAAACGCAGCAGCGGTAGGTCAAATGTATACCGACGATGCCGCCCTGCTGCCACCCGACGGCAAACGCATCGATGACCGCAAGGGCGTGGAAGAATTCTGGCAGGGCGCAATCAAGGCCGGGATGAAGAATCTCACCCTGAAGGCGCTGGAAGTGGAAGGGAGCGGGAATCTCGCCTACGAAGTTGGCGCATTTACGCTCAGTGTGCCGAGCAAAGGCGGTGCCCCTTCCACCGTTGCGGGCAAGTACATTGTCGTTTGGAAAAAAGGGGACGACGGGACATGGCGCCTGCATCGGGACATCTGGAACTTAGGTGCGGCCGAATAGATTCCGCGACCCGTGAGGCCGGCGCGGCTTGCAACAGTTCCAACGAAAGTCCATGGCAATAGTTGATGTGACTGAATTGATTAACAAAATTGAACAGACTTGATGGGTCTGCTCATCGAGTCGGCTCTGGATCTATCGCGCTACCGATCAGGGAGGCGGTAAGATTCGAGCTCAGCAGAACGGCTGACCACCACTTGCCGGGACTAGAGTGTTCTCCGGCTCGGCGCGCCGCTGAGGACTCTTGTTCATTTGGTCATGCGCAATCCGTGGTTCTCCAAGAACCCGTCCATCTCGTCGAATGCCATCTGAGCCGAGACAACTAACTATCATTGGGCAAGTAGCGGCTCAACGGCTCCAGAAGAAAGCAGCCCCCCTATGCTCGTTCAACATTCGAGATCGCATCGGGCAAGTCTTTCCACGTCCGGGTACGCCATGCTGCTTCGACCGCCCCTTTTTTCTTGCGAATTTAGGAATTCGAGCTTTTCGGTTGTTCCGATCATCCATTTGGGAAACGACCGATGCCGGCAAGCAAGGTTTTATGGGGCCAGATCCTCACCGCCTTTCTGATCGTCGTCGCGACAACATGGGGAGCAACACAGTGGACGGCAGGGCGGCTCGGCTTTCAAAGCCAACTCGGTCCGCCGTGGTTCGAATTGGCTGGACAGCCCGTTTACCCGCCGCCAGCCTTTTTCTGGTGGTGGTTTTTCTACGACGCCTACGCGCCGAAGGTCTTCCTGGAGGGCGCGGCGATTGCGGCGAGCGGAAGCCTCATGGCTATCGTCGCAGCGATCGGGATGTCGCTGTGGCGGGCGCGCGAGGCAAAGGATACCACGACTTACGGCTCGGCGCGCTGGGCGACGCGAGACGAAATCAAGGCCGCTGGGATGATCGGTCAGGATGGGGTGATCCTGGGTATGTTGGGCCGACACTATCTGCGCCACGACGGTCCGGAACACGTGCTATGTTTCGCACCGACCCGAAGCGGCAAAGGCGTCGGCCTGGTCGTACCGTCACTACTGACCTGGCCGGGTTCGGCAATCGTCCACGACATCAAAGGCGAAAACTGGGAACTGACGGCCGGATGGCGGGCTCGTTTCGGCCAGGTGCTTCTGTTCGACCCGACCAATGCTGGATCCGCAGCCTACAATCCTCTGCTGGAGGTGCGACGGGGCGAGTGGGAAGTTCGAGATGTGCAGAACGTGGCGGATGTCCTGGTCGACCCAGAAGGCACATTGGAACGCCGCAACCACTGGGAGAAGACCAGCCATGCGTTGCTGGTCGGCGCAATACTGCACGTGCTCTATGCGGAGAAAGACAAGACCCTCGCAGGCGTGGCGAACTTCCTTTCCGATCCAGAGCGGCCAATCGAGGCAACGCTGCGCGCCATGATGCTGACGCGGCATTTGGGTGATGCAGGCCCGCATCCCGTCGTGGCGTCGGCTGCTCGGGAACTGCTTAACAAGTCCGAGAACGAGCGTTCCGGCGTGCTCTCGACGGCCATGAGTTTTCTGGGCCTCTACCGCGATCCAGTTGTGGCCAAGGTGACGTCATGCTGTGACTGGCGGATCGCAGACCTTGTCGAGGAGGCACGGCCGACGACGCTCTATCTGGTCGTGCCGCCATCGGACATCAGTCGCACAAAGCCGCTGATGCGACTCGTGCTTAACCAGATCGGCCGCAGGCTCGCCGAAGATCTTCACGCGAAGGATCACCGGCAGCGTCTTTTGATGCTGCTGGACGAGTTTCCCGCGCTCGGCAGGCTCGATTTCTTCGAAAGCGCGCTGGCCTTCATGGCCGGGTATGGCATCAAGTCGTTCCTGATTGCACAATCGCTCAATCAGATCGAGAAGGCCTACGGACCGAACAATTCCATCCTCGACAATTGTCATGTGCGGGTGAGCTTCGCCACGAATGACGAGAGGACGGCCAAGCGCGTCTCAGACTCTCTGGGGACCGCGACCGAGTTGCGCGCCATGAAAAACTATGCGGGGCACAGATTGTCGCCCTGGCTCGGGCATCTGATGGTGTCGCGGCAGGAAACGGCGCGTGCACTGATGACGCCGGGCGAGATCATGCAGCTGCCGCCTACCGAGGCGATCATTATGATCTCGGGCCAGTTCCCAATCCGTGCGAAGAAGGCACGCTACTTTGCCGACCCGCGTCTTGCCGAGCGTGTCTTGCCGCCACCAAGGACCGGAGGGACAACGCAGAACGCTCGCTCTGACGACTGGACCAACACGACACTTCTTGCTGAGCCGGAAGGCAAATCTCGCAAGCTGAGGCTTGCCAGGGATCAGCAGGACGAGGATCCGGCCAATGGCGGCATTCGCCGCCAGCCCGAGCTTCCCGAACACGAAGACATCGCGCCGGAACGAACGCCACGCTGCGACGATGAGTTCGACCTCGACAGGGACGAGCCCGACGATGACGCCGTTCGTCGCCGCAGTGTCGATCAAGCCATGAGACGCGCAGCTCGTCAGGCCGCCCTTGACCCCAATGATGGCATTGAGCTTTGAGCGCATGAAGAACGCCAAGAAAAAACGTCTCTCTGCCTATCTTGATCCTGACGTGATGAACGCGCTGGCAGACTACGCGGAGCGGCGCGAGGCCTCGCTGTCACTGGTTGCCGAGGCTGCGCTCGCGTCGTTCCTGTCGCCGGATGCCGAAGAGCGAAAGCAAGCCGCGATCACTCGACGCCTCGACCAGATCGATCGACGTGTGCAGCGTGTCGAACGCGACGTCGGAATTGCTATTGAGACGCTCGCATTGTTCGTCCGGTTTTGGCTCAATTCGACCCCAGCCTTGCCGGAATCCGCTCAGGCCGAAGCCCGCGCGAAGGGTTTGCAGCGCTACGACAATTTCGTCGATGCGCTCGGTCGCCGGCTCAGCAAAGGACCAAGGCTCAGGCAAGAAATAGCCGACGATGTCCCGCCAGCGCCGCCAGCGACTGGATGACCTGCCGGCAAGACAGTGCGCTTCAACAGCCCAACCCCAGTGCCCGATTTCCGAGCTATTTTGCGCAGCTGATGCCCATCAGATCACCTTTCATCGGAGCGGCGGGCCTCGGCAAGGTTATTGCCAGCGAAACCGGACATCGGGCCACGATCGATGCCCAGGGCTTCTTCTTAGGCGCAGTAACTTTGAAATAAATCCTGCCGGCAGGCGTTCCAGCATGGCGGGCGGCGTTGCCGGAGGACCCAATGCCCGACGAATACAATGACATCGTCATCCCCCAAGACCACGATGCATCGCCACTTCGGGAGGAGGAGTATTTCGTCCTCTGCCCGGCGTGCGGCCAGGCGTTCGACATCAGGTGTATGGCAGAGGCGCTTCATCACAACGACCTGGGCCACGAGCCCTACGACCTTGACTCGTAGGCAGTTACCGACGAACGTCGAGCCTGGTCGAGACCCACACCGAGGGTAAGTTCTCGCTCATCTGGCCGGCGTTGCCGTCTGATCGGCTTACAACGAATCCCCGTCGCAAG
>NZ_JAMYTF010000014.1:0-135584 GCF_040322295.1 Mesorhizobium sp. M0159 | reverse complement strand
CAAGCCGTCGAAAACTGCTTTCCCGGCCTTCAAAAAAGCCCCATTAACTCACCAACCAGGATTTCGCTTCCCGTGCAAAGCCCTCCTTGTGGGAGAAGGTGGATTGGCGCGCAGCGCCAAGACGGTTGAGGGGTGCTGGACGAAGTGCGGTTTTGCCAAGCTGGAACACCCCTCATCCGACCGAGCTTCGCTCGGCCACCTTCTCCCACAAGGGGAGAAGGACAGACCGCACCCTTGGGCAGCGCCAGCGAAGCTCGACTGTTTCACAAGCGCAATGTGCACAGCGTCACAAAGCGCTTGACGTGAAAGCGCGTTGGGTCAATCTTCACTGCTAAGAAAAAAATACTACTGAGCGGAAAACGCCTGGGGCCGTTCAACGTGAGCGTCGATGACGCCTCGCGAGATTGCGGCTGTTGCCGATGGGGAACATCAAAAATGGGGAATCCACGTAAATGAGCACGATAGTCACCACCTTGGTGCCGCCTGCCGAAGGGCAGCTGCACCGGAACATCGATTGGCGCGGCGCCTTCTGGGTGGCAAGCGGCGTTCCGGCCCTTGTCCTGTTTTCGATCGGCGGCATCGCCGGCACCACCGGAACACTGGCCTTCCTGATCTGGGCCGTATCCATGGTCATGGGCTTCCTGCAGTCCTTCACCTATGCGGAGATCGCCGGGCTGTTCCCGAACAAATCCGGCGGCGCCTCGGTCTACGGCGCCACCGCATGGCTGCGCTATTCGAAATTCATCGCGCCGCTTTCGGTGTGGTGCAACTGGTTCGCCTGGTCGCCGGTTCTGTCGCTCGGCTGCTCGATCGCCGCCGCCTATATCCTCAACGCACTGGCGCCGGTGCCGCTGTTCACCGACACTTCGCCGGAAGTCGCCGCCTATATTGCGGCCCATGCCGGAACCAGCGCCGCTGACGCCATCACCGCGGTCACCGCGGCGGCGACGCCGGCGATCCGTAACTGGACGCTCTACGGTCACACGCTTGGCCCGGTTTCCTTCACCTTCAACGCCACCTTCTTCATCGGCGCGGTGCTGATGCTGATCATCTTCTCGATCCAGCATCGCGGCATCCTGGGCACGGCCAACGTGCAGAAATATATCGGCCTGCTGGTGATCATCCCGATGCTCATCGTCGGCGTGGTGCCGATCGTCACCGGCCAGATCAACTGGGCAAATTTTTCGCCGCTGGTGCCGCTCGCCGCCGCCTATGCGCCGGAGGCCGGCGCGTGGAACATCGCCGGCTGGACGCTGGTGCTCGGCGGCATGTTCATCGCGGCATGGTCGACCTACGGCTTCGAGACCGCGGTCTGCTACACCTCCGAGTTCAAAAACCCGGGCAGCGATACCTTCAAGGCGATCTTCTACTCCGGCCTGTTGTGCATGCTGCTGTTCATCCTGGTGCCGTTCACCTTCCAGGGCGTGCTCGGCTTGAACGGCATGCTGGCGACGCCGATCGTCGACGGCTCCGGCGTTGCCGATGCGCTGGCCGGCATGGTCGGCGGCGGACAGCTGATCCACAGCCTGCTGGTGATGCTGATGATCCTGGCGCTGGTGCTCTGCATCATGACGGCGATGGCCGGCTCCTCGCGCACGCTCTATCAAGGTTCGGTCGACGGCTGGCTGCCGCGCTATCTCAGCCATGTCAACGAGCACGGCGCCCCGACGCGGGCGATGTGGACCGACCTGATCTTCAACCTGATCGTGCTGGCCATCGCCTCGGCCGACGCAACGAGCTTCTTCTTCATCCTGGCGGTGTCGAATTGCGGCTACATCATCTTCAACTTCCTTAATCTCAATGCCGGCTGGATCCACCGCATCGACAATGGCCACATCGCGCGGCCATGGAAGGCGCCGAGCTGGGTACTCGGCCTCGGCGCCATCTTTGCCTATGTCAACGCGGTCTTCATGGGCGCCGGCGCCAAGGTGTGGAACCCGATGGCATTGTGGGCCGGGCTGATCACGGCAGCCTTGATCATCCCGGTGTTCTGCTTCCGGCACTACATCCAGGACAAAGGCAAATTCCCCGACCACATGCTGGCCGATCTCGGCATGAGCTCGTCCGACCTTGCGGTGAAAAAGGCGGGGATGCTGCCCTATCTGACGCTGGTCGCCGGCGTCGTGGTGATGCTGCTCGCCAACTGGCTGTTCGTCATCTGACGGCTTGCCTTGAGGGATCGGACGCGCAAGGCGCGCTCGATCCCAGCATTTTGTTCTTGCTTTGTGCCGGCAGCTATGCTACTAATTTCGGTATGGTGCTGATTCGCCCCGAGACCCGCCGCCGAGGCGGGTTTTCTTTTTAGGGCTATTCGGCAGCGGTGCCAGCGCGGGAGCGACCGCCAAGCGCTGCACCGATATCCTCGAGCACCTGTCCGACGCGCGCCTGGATCGCCTCTGACGCAAGCACGCCGTCGATGAAATCCCTGTCCGAAGCGTAGATCGCGGTCGGCAGCGTAAAGGCCTCGAAGAAGCCGAACAGCGGTCTCAGCTGGTGCTCGATGATCAGCGCATGCCGGTCGCCGCCGCCGGTCGCCAGCAGCACCACCGGCTTGCCCCTGAGCGCCGTTGGGTCGACAAGATCGAAGAAGTGCTTGAACAGGCCGGTATAGCTGCCCTTGTAGGTGGGCGAGCCAACGACGAGCACGTCCGCCGCGACGACGCGCTTGAGGATGTCGCCCGCTTGCGCATCCAGTTCACGCGCCCATTTGGCGCCACCGAGGCTGGGGCCGAGGTCGACGACGTCATGCGTGCTGGCGGCAAGGCCATATCTGCCGGCTACCTCGTTCACGATACGATCGACGAAGCCGCGCGTCTTGGACGGCCGGGTGAAATTGCCTGAGAAACCGACAACGGCCGGATTGGTCATGATGCGAAGCCCTCGCGATGATTTCGGGCTGCCAGCCCGCTGCTCGTGACCCTATGGACATTCGGGCCGAACGAAAAGAACGGATGCTTGCCACGGTCTAAAATCATTACCGGTTCTAACCAGCTTTGCGGATCGCTGCCGTCTCAGGTTGGAAGAACCGGTTTGGCGGTCGCTTCAGGCCAAGATTTTCGCGCAGGGTCGATCCTTCGTATTCGCTCCTGAAAATGCCGCGCCGCTGCAATTCGGGCACGATTTTCTCGACGAAATCATCCAACCCGGCGGGAAGATAGGGGAACATGACGTTGAACCCGTCCGAGCCTTCGGTGACCAGCCATTCCTCCATCTCGTCGGCGATGGTTTTCGAAGTGCCGACGAAGGCAAGACCGGAATAGCCGCCCAGCCGCTGCGCAAGCTGCCTGACGGTCAGGTTTTCCTTGCGCGCCAGTTCGATGACGCGCTCGCGGCCGCTCTTGCTGGCGTTGCTTTCCGGGATTTCGGGCAAGACTGAATCCGGATCGAACCGCGACGCGTCGTGGCCGAGGGCGATCGACAGCGAGGCGACGCCGCTCTCGTAGTAGACGAGGCTGTCGAGCTTCGCCCGCTTCGTCTGCGCCTCCTCGACGGTCTCGCCGACAATGACGAAGGCGCCGGGCAGGATCTTGATGTCGTCGCGCGACCGGCCAAGTTTTTGCGCACGTTTCTTGACGTCGGCAAAGAAGCGCTGCCCCGAGGCGAGATCGGCATGGGCGGCGAAGATCACCTCGGCCGTTTCCGCGGCGAGCTGCCGTCCGGCCTCCGACGCGCCGGCCTGCACGATGACCGGCCAGCCCTGCACCGGCCGCGCGATATTGAGCGGTCCCCGCACCGAAAGATATTCGCCCTTGTGGTCGAGCACATGCAGCTTCGCCGGATCGAAATAGAGCCCGCTTTCGGCGTCGCGGATGAAGGCATCGTCGGCAAAACTGTCCCACAGGCCGGTGACGACATCATAAAACTCCCGCGCCCGGCGATAGCGCTCGTCGTGCTCGACATGCTCGTCGAGGCCGAAATTCAGCGCGGCGTCGGGATTGGATGTGGTGACGATATTCCAGCCGGCGCGCCCGCCGCTGATATGATCGAGAGAGGCGAAACGACGGGCGATGTGGTACGGCGCGTCGAACGTCGTCGAGGCGGTTGCGATCAGCCCGATACGATCGGTGACGGCGGCAAGCGCCGACAACAGTGTGAACGGCTCGAAGGACGTGACCGTGTGGCTGCGCCGCAGCGCCTCGATCGGCATGTTGAGCACGGCCAGGTGGTCGGCCATGAAGAAGGCGTCGAACTTCGCCGCTTCCAGCCTTTGCGCGAAGTGCTTGAGATGCGCGAAATTGAAGTTGGCGTCGGGATAGGCGCCCGGGTAGCGCCAGGCGCCGGTATGCAGGCTGACGGGCCGCATGAAAGCGCCAAGCCGCAATTGTCGATTTTCTGCCATGGAAAAACGCACCGATGACGACGAGCGTAACGCTCCAATTGCTCGAGCATGGGATGGCTTTGCGGCCATGGGAAGGAATTCTGTTTTGCAAAACCGGCGTCGGGGAGCATTTTTTGTGCGGGCGGCGGACCGATCAATCGATCTTGATGAACACGCCCTTGGTGTTGAGATACTCAGCGAGGTGCTCGGCGCCGCCCTCGCGGCCGTAGCCGCTCATCTTGTAGCCGCCGAAGGGCACGGCCGGATCGATGGCGTGATAGGTATTGACCCAGACCGAGCCGGCGCGGATCTTGCGCGACAGCTGGTGGGCGGTGGCGAGATTTTGGGTGAAGACCCCTGCAGCCAGGCCGTAAGGCGTGTTGTTGGCCCGCTCGACCGCCTCGTCCAGCGTATCGAACGGCAAGGCTGAAATCACCGGCCCGAATATCTCCTCACGGGCGATCTTCATGTTGTCCGAGACGCCGGCAAAGACGGTCGGCGCGACGAAATTGCCGGCGGCAAGCGCGCCTTCCACAAGCCGGGTGCCTCCGGTGACGAGTTTCGCCCCTTCCGCGGTGCCGGCCTCGAGGTAACCGGTGACCCGTTGCAGCTGCTTTTCGGAGACGAGCGGACCGATCTCGGTCGCCGGGTCGATGCCGTCGCCGACCCTGAGACCCTTGGCGTATGCCGCGAGCCGCTCGACGAACTCGTCATGGACGGCGCGTTCGACGAAAAGGCGCGAACCGGCGATGCAGATCTGGCCGGAATTGGCGAACACCGACATCGCCGCCACCGGCACCGCCTTGTCGAGATCGGCATCGGCGCAGACGATGACCGGCGACTTGCCGCCGAGCTCCAGGGAGACGCGCTTGAGGTTGCCGGCCGAGGCCCGCACGATCGACTGGCCGGTTGCCGTCGAGCCGGTGAAGACGATCTTGTCGATGCCCATATGCTCGGCGAGTGCGGCACCTGCCTCGGTGCCGGTGCCGGTGACGATGTTGACGACGCCGGCCGGCACGCCGGCCTCGTTCATGATGTCGGCGATCAAAAGTGGCGTCAGCGGCGCCTCTTCCGACGGCTTCAGCACGATGGTGCAGCCGGTCGCCAGCGCCGGCCCGATCTTCCAGATCGACGCCGCCGTTGGCGCGTTCCAGGGAATGATGGCGCCGACGACGCCGACCGGCTCCTTGCGGGTGAAAGAGACGATTTCGCCGGGCAGCGAGTTGTCGATCGTCTCGCCGTGCAGCGCCGTCGCCATGCCGGCATAGTAGCGCAGCATGCCGATGAGGCGGTTGCGATTGGCGCGGGTGCGTATGATCGGCATGCCCATGTCGGTGGTGTCGGAGCGGCTGATCTCTTCCCAGTGCTTTTCGAAGAGGTCGGCGATCCTCAGCAGCAGCACCTGCCGCTCATAAGGCTTGAACCGGCTCCACGGGCCCTCGAACGCCTTGCGCGCAGCAGTCACCGCCGAGTCGATGTCCTGCCGGTCGGCGCGCGGCACCGTGGCGATGACCGCGCCGGTGGCGGGATTGCGGCTCTCCGTGGTCCGGCCGGAGCGGGCATCGACCCAGCCGCCGCCGATGAACATCTGGCGATGGCGCCCGTCGATCGGCAGCCGCAGCGGTGCCTTTGTCTGAGCCATGGTCATGACGGTCCTCCTCCGGCGCCTACGCCTGGTGGGCGGATTAAACCGCCGGAGGTCACATTTGCCAACAGCTCTATTCGGCCGCCAGGGCCAGTTGCGGCCTTTCGCTTTCTTCTGCCACCTTGGCCGCCTCTTCCGTTGCCACCACCTTCTTGGGCTCCCTGCCGAAGAACAGCGCATAGGCTGCCGGCAGGACAAGGATGGTCAGCACCGTGGCGACGAGAATGCCGCCCATCATGGCGTAGGCGAGCGGCCCCCAGAAGACGCCGCGCGAGATCGGGATCAGCGCCAGCACCGCCGTCAGCGCCGTCAGCACGATCGGCCGGAACCGGCGCACCGCCGAGCCGATGATGGCCTCGGAGCGCTCCACGCCGGCGGCGATGTCCTGGTCGATCTGGTCGACCAGGATGATCGAGTTGCGCATGATGATGCCGAGCAGGGCGATGACGCCGAGGATGGCGACGAAGCCGAACGGCGCGCCGCTGATCAAAAGTGCCGCGGCCGCGCCGATGATGCCGAGCGGACCGGTGGCCAGCACCAGCATGGCCTTGCCGAAATGCTGCAGCTGGATCATCAGCAGCACGACGATGACGGCCAGCATGATCGGCGCTTTCGCCGCAATCGAGGCCTGGCTTTCGGCCGCATCCTCGGCGCCGCCCTGGATCTCGATCTTGTAGCCGGGTGCGAGGCTGGCGCGCAGGCCCTGCATCTCGCTGTACATTTTCATGGCGACATCGTTCGGCTGCACGCCGTCCGGCAGCGTGGCGCGCACGCTGATGGTCGGCAAGCGGTCGCGCCGCCATTCGACGCCTTGCTCCAGCACCGGGACGATCTTGGCGACCTGCGACAGCGGCACGGAGCCACCGAAATCGGTCGGGATGTAGACGGAGTCGACCGCCGACAGCAGGTGACGGCTTGCCTCCGGCTCACGGGCGACGATCGAAACCGTCTCCTCGCCGTCGCGGAAGTCATCGAGCGGCGCTCCCGACATGGTCGCCTGCAGTATCTGGCGGATGCGCTGCGAGGTGACGCCGAGCGCACGGGCGCGATCCTGGTCGATCACCAGCTTCATCGCCGGCACCGGCTCCAGCCAGTCGTCGTGGATGGCGCCGAGCAGCGGATTTGCCTGGAACTTCGCCTTCACCTCGTCGGCGATGCGGCGCACCTCCTGGCGATCCGGACCCATGACGCGCATCTGCACCGGCCAGCCGGTCGGCGGACCAAGGAACAGGCGATCGACCTTGGCGCGGATCGATGGGAAATCCTCGGCCAGGATGGTGCGCAGCTTGACGATCAGCCGCTCGCGGGCTGGTTCGTCATTGGCCATCACCAGAAGCTGGGCGAAGTTCGGGTTGCGAAGCTGCTGGTCGAGCGGCAGGAAGAAGCGCGGCGCGCCTTCGCCGATATAGGTGGCGATGAAGCGCTTGTCCTTGTCGTCCATCATCCTGGCTTCGAGCGCCTTGGCCTGGGTCTCGACTTCCTTGATGCTGGTGCCTTCCGGCAACCAGAGGTCGACAAGGATTTCCGGGCGCGACGATTGCGGGAAGAAATTCTGCGGGATGAACTGGAACGCCCACAGGCTGGTGGCAAACGTCATCAGCGTCATCACCAGGACGATGATGCGGTGGCGCACCGCCCATGCAACGGTCGAGCGAAGACGGCGGTAGAAGCGCGTGTCGAAGACATCGTGATGGTTGCCGGCGTGCTTGCGCTGCTTCAGGATCATGTGGCCGAGCCATGGCGTGAAATAGACCGCCGCGAACCAGGACACGATCAGCGCGATGCCGACGACGTAAAAAAGGGTGCGCACATATTCGCCGGCGGTCGAGGCAGCGAACCCGACGGGAATGAAGCCGGCCGTCGTGATCAGCGTGCCGGTCAGCATCGGGAAAGCGGTCGAGGAGTAGGCGAAGCTCGCCGCCTCGACCTTGACCAAGCCTTCCTCTAGTTTTCGCTCCATCATTTCGACGACGATCATCGCGTCGTCGACCAAGAGCCCAAGAGCGATGATCAGCGCGCCGAGCGAAATGCGCTGCAGGTCGATGCCGAGCTCGTACATGATGGCGAAGGTGGCGGCCAGGACCAGCGGAATGACGATCGCGATCACCAGGCCCGAGCGCCAGCCGATCGACAGGAACGATACAAAAAGCACGATCAGCAGCGCTTCGCCGAGCGCTTCCATGAACTCGCTCACCGCCTCCTTCACGACATGCGGCTGGTCGGAAATCTGATCGACCGAAACGCCATAGGGCAGCGCCTCTTCGAAGCGCTTGTAGGTCGCTTCGACGTCCTTGCCGACGTCGGTGACGTTGAAGCCCTTGGCCATGACGACGCCGAGCTGGACGCTGTCGTGTCCGTTGAAACGGTACTTGCGCTGGTACGGATCCTCGAGGCCCGAGGTCACGGTGGCGATGTCGCCGAGGCGCGTCACCTGGTTGCCGGCGCGCAGGCGAAGCTCGCGGATGTCGGCCGCCCTGGTGACATCGCCCTCGACCGAAATGCGCACCGAACGCTGGCCGGTGTCGACCGAACCTGCCGGGTCGACATTGTTCTGGCCTCGGATCGCATTCTGCAGGTCGGTCAACGTCAGGCCACGTTCGGCAAGCGCCTTGGATGAAACGTCGATGTAGAGTTTTTCCGGCTGGTCGCCGATGATCACGGCCTTCTCGACACCGGGCGTCGTCAGCAGCATGTCACGCGCCTGGATGGCGAATTTCTTCAGCTCGGGATAGCTGTAGCCGTCGCCGCTGATCGAATGCAGGGTGATGAACGTGTCGCCGAATTCGTCATTGAAGTAAGGCCCGAGCAGCCCCTGCGGCAGCTCATTGGCGATATCGCCGACCTTCTTGCGCACCTGATAGAAAGCATCGGCGACCTGCGCCGGATTGGTGTCGCCCTTGACCTGCAAGGTGATGATGGCGCTGCCGGCGCGGGTGTAGGAGCGGACGAAATCGAGGTGCGGCGTTTCCTGCAGCTTGCGCTCGATCTTGTTGACGACCTGGTCCTCCATCTCCTTGATCGAGGAGCCTGGCCAGATCGCCTGGACGACCATGACGCGGAAGGTGAAATCTGGGTCTTCCTTTTGGCCCATGCGCATCAGGCCGAGCGCACCGGCGACGATGATCAGCCCGAACAGGAAGCGGGCAATGCTCGGATGGCCGATTGCCCAGCGCGAAAGATTGAAAGACCGCTTTTCATTGGTGTCGATGGTCATCGGCGTCAGTCCGTTTCAATTTGATCAACAGAGCACGCGCTTTCGCATGCCCAAGGAACTTCCGATGTGGGCTTCCGGGCGGCGTGGCTTTCCGAGTTGAGAGATCTACATCGCGGTGGGACGCGAGGATCGACGTGGGGGTTACATCGACCTGAGATCTCGAAAATCGGGGGCGCCTGCCGCCCGGAAACCGTGAATTGCCTGGCCGTCAGCGCAAGCGCCTTGCAGCGTCATCGGCCGACGCCGACTGTTGCGCCGCATCACCGGTCAGCTTGACTTTCAGATTCTCGGTCATGAACTGCGTGCCGGCGGCGACGACGACGTCACCCGGCTTCAGCCCATCGGCGACACTGACGCCGTCGGGGGTGAAGGCGGCGACCTTGACCGGATGCGCATGGACGGTCCCGCCGTTGCGGTCGACTGTCCAGACGATCGATTGGCTGTCCTTTTGCGCCAACGCGGCCAGCGGGATCGACACCAGTTGCTGCCGGTTGTCCGCCGCAGCTTCGATGGAGGCGGTCATGCCTAGCAGCACGCGAGGATCGTTGGGCAGGCTGACGCGAACGGCAAAGGTGCGCGACTGCGGATCGGCGCTGCCGGCGACTTCGCGGACCTTGCCGTCGAGCGTCAGCGCCTCATCGGACCAGAAGCCAGCCTTGACGGTCTTGCCCGGCTTGAATTCGGCGATATCGGTTTCCGGAACAGCGATCAGGACTTCCTTCTCGCCGTCGATGGCAACGGTCACCACCGGCGTGCCGGAGCCGACGACCTGGCCGACATCGGCGGCAACGGCAGTGACGATGCCGTTCTTGTCCGCCTTGAGATCGGTATAGCGGACCTGGTTCTGTGCCTGGGCAAGCTGCGAGCGGGCGGAGTCTCGCGTGGCGACCGCCTGATTATAGGCGAGCGTCGCCTGCTCGAGCTGCGACTTCGGCGCGAAATTCTTGGCGTAGAGCTGTTCGGCCCGCTTGCGCGTAAGCTCGACTGTCTCGACCTGACGGTCGGCAGCATCGAGGCTGGCCTGAGCGCTTCTCACCGAAAGCTCGTAGTCGGTGGGATCGATGCGGGCGAGAACGTCGCCCGGCTTGACGCGGTCACCGATGTCGACAAGGCGCTCGGTGATCTTGCCGTTGATGCGAAAACCGAGATTCATCTCGGTGCGGGCACGCACCGATCCGGAATAGGAAAGCTGACGGGTATCGCTCGCCTTAGCGATCTCGACCACCTTGACCGGGCGGATGATCTCGGTGACCTCGGCTTTCTCCTGCGAGCAGCCGGCGAGGCCGAGAGCGACAACCATAATCAATGCTAGGCCGGCGGCCGGTCGCCTGTAGGTGATGGACTTGGACAAAGACACTTTTCGTACTCCCGAACTGTGGGGATGAATTGCCGGTATCGCCGCCCGACGGGCGGCAACGGTCATTTCTTCAAGGCTCTGATAGCAAACTCGGTAAGCTCGTCCGGCGTCGCCCGGTTCTTCTTGGCGAGGCACTGGGCCATCATCTGCGGATGACAGAGGCTGATAATGGCAGCGCCGAAGCACCGGGAAGCGATCACCGGATCCTGATCGACGAACTCGCCGGTAGCGATTCCCTCGCGGATCACTTCCGCGACCAGTTCATGGATGCTGTCGATGTGCTTTTCGATGACGTGCCAGTCGCGCTCGATGGCGACGATGACCATCTCGTGCACCTTCTCCTGGTCGATCATGGTCTCGAGCGTCCACTGGTAGTGCGTATGCACGTAGCGGCGGAGCTTTTCGCTGGCGGTGCCGGGGCCATGGCAGGCTTCGTAGGTCAACCGGTAGCAGGTCTCGAGCATACGGCCGCAAACCGCCTGGTGGATTTCCACCTTGGAGGCGAAGAAGCGGTAAATGTTGGCGGTCGACATGCCGAGTTCGCGCGCTATGTCGGCGACGTTGGTCTTGCCGTAGCCGTAGTGGCGAAACAATCGCTCCGCGCAATCCAGGATGCGCGTGACATTTTCCTGGCGGGCGGAATCGGCGGTGGTGTCTAGGGTTTCAAGCATCTCGTTGGCCAATTTACGACTGACGAATTTAGAATTTCGTCACTCGTAAATTGAAAACCATCACCTGTCAAGGCACGATTTTGGCTGCTGATGACAGATGGTGACATCCCTGGACGGAGTTGGCCCATGAAACGCATGTGGTTTCCGCCGGGCGAGCCTGCAACGCCGCCCCGTGTTTTTTTTGCGAAGGATCTTGAAGAGATGCTTTCCGAAATCGGTTCCGTTTTCGGATCAGGCCCTAAGGCTGCTTTGCCATCTCCCGCAGCCGGAACTTCTGGATCTTGCCCGTCGAAGTCTTCGGGATTTCCGCGAAGATCACCGCTTTCGGCACCTTGAAGCGGGCGAGCAGCGCGCGGCAGTGCTCGATTACCTCCGCCTCGGTCGCCGCCTTGCCCGGCTTCAGCTCGACATAGGCGACCGGCACCTCGCCCCATTTGTCGTCGGATCGGGCGACAACGCCGCAAGAAGCGACGGCGGGATGCTTGTACAGCGCCTCCTCGACCTCGATCGAGGAGATGTTTTCGCCGCCGGAGATGATGATGTCCTTGGAACGGTCCTTGAGCTGGATGTAGCCGTCCGGATGGATGACGCCGAGGTCGCCCGAATGGAACCAGCCGCCGGCAAAGGCCTCGTCGCTCGCCTTGCGGTTCTTGAGATAGCCTTTCATGACGATGTTGCCGCGGAACATCACCTCGCCGATGGTCTCGCCGTCGGCCGGCGTCTCTTGCATCGTCTGCGGGTCCATCACCGTCAGGCCTTCGAGCGCGGCATAGCGTACGCCTTGCCTGGCCTTCTTCGCCGCCCTCGCCCCTTTCTCCAGCCGGTCCCACTCGCCATGCCATTCGTTGACGACGGCCGGGCCATAGGTTTCGGTCAGGCCGTAGAGATGGGTGACGGCAAAGCCCGCATCGGCCATGCCCGACAGCACCGCCTCGGGCGGCGGCGCCGCGGCGGTGTTGAAGGTGACGGTCTGCGGGAACTGCCGCTTGTCCTCGTCCCTGGCGTTGATCAGCACCGACATGACGATGGGTGCACCGCACAGATGGGTGACGCCGTGATCGGCGATGGCGTCGTAGATCGGCTTCGGCCGCACCCAGCGCAGGCAGACATGCGTGCCGCCCTGCACGGCAAGCGTCCAGGGAAAGCACCAGCCGTTGCAGTGGAACATCGGCAATGTCCACAGATAGACCGGGTGCTTGCCCATGCCGGCATGGATGGTGTTGGCATAGGCCATCAATGCCGCGCCCCGATGGTGGCAGACGACGCCCTTCGGATTGCCTGTCGTGCCGGAGGTGTAGTTGAGCGAAATGGCATCCCATTCGTCGTCCGGCATCGACCAGGCGAAATCCTCGTCGCCGCCGGCGACAAACGCCTCATAGTCCAGCGTGCCGATCCGCTCGCCCTTGGGATAGGGCGCATCGGCGGCATAGTCGGGATCGTCGTAATCGATCAGCAGCGGCCTGACCTTGGCCAGCGTCAGCGCTTGCCGAACCACGCCGGCGAATTCGCGGTCGACGATCAGCACCTTGGTTTCGGCGTGATCGAGCTGGAAGGCAATGACGGCGGCGTCGAGGCGGGTGTTGAGCGAGTGCAGCACCGCCTTGGTCATCGGCACGCCGAAATGCGCCTCCAGCATCGGCGGTGTGTTGGACAGCATGACGGTGACGGTGTCGCCCTTGCCGATACCGCGCTTCGCCAGTGCCGAGGCAAGCCTCAGCGAGCGCTTCCAGAAATCGCGATAGGTCGTGCGCTGGCGGCCATGGATGATGGCGATCTGGTCGGGAAAGGTTTTTGCCGCCCGCTCGAAATAGGTCAGCGGCGTCAGCGGCTGATGGTTGGCCGGGTTTCGATCGAGGTCCTGTTCGTAGGGATTGCCCATCCCGTCCTCCGCGCAATGTGTTCGTCGAGAACTTTAGCTACCGGCTTCCGGCCCGTCACCACCAACGATGCCATCATAGACCGCGTGTGGCACAAGAATGGTCTAGATTCGGCGGCGAAAGCGCATCTATTCCTTCCTCCAATTTGACTTTTGTCGAGAGCCGTGAATAATGTCAGCGAGGAGATGGCATGGCGATCCGACCGGCAGAACAGCTTATCCACAAGGCCGCCTGGCTTTACTATGCACACGGCCTGCGCCAGGACCAGGTGGCCAGCCAGCTCAAGATTTCCCGTGCCTCGGTGGCGATGTATCTGCGCAAGGCGCGCGAGACCGGCATCGTCAACATCTCGACCTCGACCCAGCTTTTCACCGACGACGTGCTGGCACGCAAGCTGGAAGACGCGCTGAAGCTCGACGCGGTCTGGATCGCGCCGGAAAACGGCTATGTCGCCGACCCCTCGACCGACATCGCGGTGCTGGCGGCAAGCGTCTTTCTCGAGCTGATCAGGAAGGGCGACCGCATCGGCGTCGCCTGGGGACGGACCATCTACACGATCGCCGACATCATGTCCTATGCCGATCTGCAGGACGTGACGGTGGTGCAGCTCTGCGGCAATCTGGGCGCCCCCTATTCGTACCGGCCGGACCAATGCACGATGGAAATCGCGCGCCGGCTCAACGCCAAGGGGCTGAATTTCTACGCGCCGCTGGTGCTGACGACGGAAGAACTGGCACGCGGCCTGCGCGCCGAGCCGGTGATCCGCGAGCAATTGTCGGGCATCGGCGAATGCGGCCTGGCGCTGTATTCGGTAGGCTCGGTGGACACCGACAGCCATCTGGTCAAATGCGGCGCGCTGACGCCAAGCGAAATGGCTGTATTGCGCAAGGCGGGTGCGGCCGGCGTCATTGCCGGGCAGATCATCGACGCCCGAGGCCAGGCGCTCGACTGCAGCTACAACCGCCGGCTGATTTCGGCAGAGCTGTCATCGCTGCGCCAGATCGGAAAGCGTCTTGTGGTGGTGCAGGAGGACAGCAAGTTCGAACCGCTCGTCGCGGCGATCGCCGGCGGGCTCTGCACCCATCTGGTCGTCGGCGCGCACATGGCGCGACGGCTGCTCGACCATGCCCGAGCGGCAGCAGAAAAGGTCGCCTGATACCTAGTTTCAGCCGCCGACGCATTGTCATCAAGGCGTCGCGGTATTCCTGTTCACAACAAGAGAGAAATCGGACGAAGCTGACATGAAGAACCTGTGGAATGACGGCGAGGCGGAGAAGCTGATCGCCGACTATGCAAAGAAGGGTGTGGCCCGCGACCTGGCGCTGCGCGTCTACACGACCAGGCTGCTGGGCGGCGAGCCGCGGCTCGTCCTGCATGGCGGCGGCAACACCTCGTGCAAGACCAGGGCCACCGATCTCGTCGGCGACGAATGGGACGTGCTCTGCGTCAAGGGCAGCGGCTGGGACATGGGCGTCATCGAGCCGCAGGGCCTGCCGGCGGTCAAGCTCGGCGCGCTGTTAAAGGCGCGGTCGCTGAAGAAGCTCTCCGACGAGGACATGGTCGCGCTGCAGCGGGCGAACCTCATCGATCCGTCCTCGCCCAATCCGTCGGTCGAGACGCTGCTGCACGCCTTCCTGCCGCACAAATTCGTCGACCACACGCATTCGACGGCGATCCTGGCCATCGTCGACCAGGAGGACAGCGAGGCGCTGAGCCGGAAGGTGTTCGGCGAAAAGATGGGCTTCGTGCCTTACATCATGCCGGGCTTCGATCTGGCCAAGGCGGCCGCCGATGTATTCGACGCCGATCCGACGGTCGAAGGCCTGATCCTAGACAAGCACGGCATCTTCACCTTCGGCGACGATGCCAGGCAGGCCTATGACCGGATGATCCATTATGTGAACGTCGCCGAGGATTTCATCGCCGGGAACGGCAAGCCGCGTCCCGAAAAAGTGGCACCGCCGGCCAAGCTGGCCAAGCCTGCGGACATTGCGCCGATGCTGCGCGGCGCGGTGGCGGTGGCACGCGGCGAAGGCCGCTTCGATCGGATGATCAGCGATTTCCGCACCTCGGATGCGATCGTCGATTTCATCAATTCGGCAAAAATTGCCGACTATGCCGGGCGCGGCGTGTCGACACCTGACCTGTCGATCCGCATCAAAACCGGACCGATGGCACTGCCGGCGCCCGACGCGGACAAGGTCGGCGACTACAAATCCGTCATCCGCCAGCATGTCGAGAAATTCGCCAAGGACTATCGCGCCTATTTTGAAACCAATGATGCGCTCGACGACGTGAAGCGCACCATGCTCGATCCGATGCCGCGGCTGACTCTGGTGCCCCGCCTCGGCATGTTCGGCCACGGCCGCACGCTGAAGGATGCGAAGATTGCCTCGGACGTCGGCGAAATGTGGATCGAGGCGGTACGCGGCGCCGAAGCCGTCGGCGATTTCCGCCCGCTCTCCAAAAGCGATCTGTTCCCGCTCGAATACTGGTCGCTGGAACAGGCCAAGCTCGCCGCCAACAAGCCGAAGCCGCTGACCGGCCAGGTGGTGCTGGTCACCGGCGGCGCCGGCGCGATCGGTGCTGCCACGGCAAAGCTGTTCGCCGACAACGGTGCCCATGCCGTCGTCGTCGATCTCGATGGGTCAAGGGCTGCCGAGGCGGCAAAAAAGGCTGGCAACGGTTCGATCGGCATTGGCGCCGACATCACCGATCCGGTGCAGATGCGCGCCGCCTTCGACAAAGCGGTCGACGTCTACGGCGGCCTCGACATTCTCGTCTCCAATGCCGGTGCTGCCTGGGAGGGCCGGATCGGCGAGCTCGACGACGCCACCTTGCGCAAAAGCTTCGAACTCAATTTCTTCGCCCATCAGTCGGCGGCGCAGAATGCCGTGCGCATCATGCTGGAACAGGGCACCGGCGGCGTGCTGTTGTTCAACACCTCCAAGCAGGCGGTCAATCCGGGGCCGAAGTTCGGCGCCTATGGCATTCCCAAGGCGGCAACGCTGTTCCTGTCCAGGCAATATGCGCTCGACTACGGCGCGCATGGCATCCGCTCCAATGCCGTCAACGCCGACCGCATCCGTTCGGGGCTGTTGACCGATGCCATGATCGCCAGCCGCTCGGGCGCGCGCGGCGTGTCGGAGAAGGAGTACATGTCGGGCAACCTGCTCGGGCAGGAAGTGACGGCAGAAGACGTCGCCCAGGCCTTTCTGCATCAAGCGCTGGCCGAGCGGACCACCGCCGATGTGACGACGGTGGACGGCGGCAACATCGCGGCGGCGCTGAGGTAGATCTAAACACCGGACCAACAAAAAGAGCGGCCCGCGAGCCGCTCTTTTCCTTTGCCTATAGCGAAAGACTACTTCGCGTTCGGGTTCGGCATCCAGGTCGGCATCGCGACATCGGCATGGGCGAATTGCGGCAGCTTGGCCGAGAGGTCCTCCATGTTCTTGATGTCCTTGTCGATCAGATCCTTCTGGGTGATCAGCGTCGGCGGCACGATGACGTTGTGGCCCGGGTCTTCGCCGGCCAAGAGCTGCGCTAGCGCACGCACCGAGACCTGGCCGACGACGGCCGGGTTGGTGGCGGCGGTTGCCGCCCAGGCGCTGTCCGGCTCGCGCATCGCGGCGATGTCCGAGGTCGAAATGTCGGCCGAATAGATCTTGATGTCCTTGTTCAGCCCGGCCTCGTCGACTGCGATCTTCACGCCCTTGGCGAATTCGTCATAGGGCGCGAACATCACCTTGATGTCGGGATGGGCCGATAGCACCGAACGGGCCTGGTTGGCGACCGAATTGGCGATCGGATTGTCGAGCGTGCCGAACATGGCGGCTTCGTCGATGCCCGAATATTTCTTCTTGAATTCGACCCAGGTCTCGTTGCGGCGGTCGAGCGGCGCGATGCCGGCGACATAGACATAGCCGGCCTTCCAGCTCTCGCCATTGTCCTTGACCGCCTGTTCGAGCGCCAGGCGGGCGAGGTCGCGGTCGGATTGCTCGATCTGCGGGATCTTGGGGTTTTCGACATTGACGTCGAAGGCGACGACCTTGATGCCGGCGTCGACCGCACGCTGGGCGGCGTCCTTCATCGATTCCGTCAGTCCGTGCTGGATGATGATGCCTTGGACGCCGAGCGCGATGGCCTGGTCGACCATGTCCGCCTGAAGCGCCGCGTCCTGGCGGCTGTCGAGCACGCGCAGGTCGACGCCGAGTGCCTTGGCCTGCGCCTCGACGCCGGACAAATACGCCTGGAAGAAGTCGCCGGTCGAGAGATAGCGGACCAGCGCTATCTTGACGGCGCCCGGCTTGTCGAACGGCGCCGGCCTGTCCTGCGCCATCGCCGGCAACTGCATAAGCAATGTTGCGCCGGCAAGCCCGAGCGCTGCCTTCCCTAAAAGCCTTCTTGTGATGTTCACGTCGTTTCCTCCACTTGTTGAACCCAAAATGTGACCCGGTCGAACCCCTATCTCCTGCCCCTGCCGGAAAGGGCGAAGGTAAAGACAAGGGCGACCACGAGAACCACGCCCTTGACGAAATCCTGCGTGTAGTAAGGCGCGTTCATCATCGTCAGGCCCTGCAACAGCACGCCGACAAACACCGCGCCGACAGCCGTGCCGAAGGCGTTCGGCTTGGCGGCGCCGAGAACCGCGTAACCGATGAGTGCCGCAGCCACCGCGTCGAGCAACAGATTATTACCCGAGGCGATGTCGCCGCGTCCAAGCCGGGCAGCGAGCAAAATGCCGCCGATCGAGGCAAAAACTCCCGAAATCACATAGGCCCAGATTTTGTATGCCTTGACAGGCGCGCCGGCGAGTTCTGCGGCGCGTTCGTTGCTGCCGACCGCATACATCATGCGCCCGAAACGCGTGTATTCGAGAAAGAACCAGATCAGCACCGCCAGCACGAGCAGGACGACGACCGACACCGGAATGAGGTTCGGGATGAAGAAATCGAAGCGATGGCGGCCAAGCGCCAGGAACGCGGCGCCGAAACTGCCGTTGGCGACCGAGCCGTCGGGCATGGTCATGCCAGTGGCGATCGAACGGCCCTCGGTCGGTATGCGCTGCAGGCCGACAAGCAGGAACATCATGCCGAGCGTCGCCAAAAGGTCCGGAACCCGCATATAGACGATCAGCCAGCCATTGATCAGGCCGACGACGGCGCCGATCACAAGACAGACGACGACCGCCACGACGGCGTTCTGCCCCAGCACCACCATGACATAGGCAGCCGCCATCATGGCGCTGGTGGCGACAGAGCCGATCGACAGGTCGAAGCCGCCGACGACCAGCGTGGCGGTGACGCCGAGCGCCAGAACACCGGTGATGGCGACCGACTGGAAGATGAAGACGGCGCTTTGCGGCGAGACGAAACCATCGGCGGCAACAGCGAAATAGGCGATCAGCCCGAACAACAGAACGATGAAGCCGTAGCGAATAGCATTGTCGCGCAGGATCATTCAGCGCTCCCGCACGCTGGCACCGTCTTTATCCGACCCGAATTCATGCCCTCTCCATTCCAATTCTCATCGTCTTCCCGCTCTCAGGCTGCGCTGTGCAAAGGCCCGCCCGCCACTTCGGCCAGCAGACGCTCGAGATCGACATCGGTATTGCGGTGCTCGCCTACGATCGTCTGCTCCGACATCACCAGGATGCGATCGGCCGTCTCCAGGGCTTCGTCGAGTTCGGTGACGAACAGCAGCGTCGCGCGGCCGTGGGCGCTGGTCCGCAGCTTGGCGGCGATATCGCGTCTGGCCGAGATGTCCACACCTTGAAACGGCTCGTCGAGGATGAAAAGCCTTGCCGCCTGCGACATCCAGCGGGCGACCATCACCTTCTGCTGATTGCCACCGGAAAGCGACGCCATCTCGTCCCTCTCGGAGCGACAGACGATGCCCAACTCCTGGATCTGCTGGCGAGCAATGGCGCGTTCGATACGGCGCTTGAGGACGCCGAGACGCGACATGCGCCTGTGGAACGGCAGGCTGATATTCTCCTGGACGTTGAAGTCGCCGACGATGCCGTTTTCGCCCCGGTCCTTGGCGACGAGAAACACACCGGCGGCAATCGCTTCGCCGGTCGATGCCGGCGCATAGGGTTTCCCGTTCAGCATCATGGTCCCGCCCAGCGGCTGGCGCAGGCCGAACAGCGTCTCGGCGAGCGCGGTCTTGCCGACGCCGACGAGGCCGGTGATGGCAACGACCTCGCCGTCGCCGAGGGTCAGCGAAATCGGCCGGGCGCCTTCTGCAACCCGCAACCCGTCCGTGGCAAAAATTGCTTTGGCCGAATTCCTGGCGACGATCCGCTCGAGCTGGATCTTGCGGCCGAGCATGGCGTTGACCGCACCTTCGTAATCCAGCGGCTTCTTGTCGAAGATGCCTGAGATGACCCCATCGCGCATCGAAATGATGCGATCGGCAAGCCGCCTGATGTCAGACATACGGTGCGAAATGTAGAGGATGGCCACGCCTTGCTGGCGAAGCCGGTCGAGCAATGCGAACAGCCGGTCGGCCTCGGCGCTGGACAGCGAGGAAGTCGGCTCGTCGAGGATCAGCACTTTCGGCCGGTGCGCCATGGCGCGGGCGATCGCCACCATCTGGCGGTCGGCCAGAGAGAGATCGCTGATCCGGGCCTTGAGGTCCATGGCCAGTCCCATGCGGTCGGCCACCGCCTTTGCCTCGCGACGCACCCGGCCTGGATTGAACAGGGTCGGCACGCCGCTGCCGCTCAACCTGTCGAGGGTAAGATTGGTGGCGACGTCGAGGTCTGCGACGACACCGTCATTGATGTTCTGGTGGACGGTAACGACGCCGGCGCGGATCGCCTCCGCCGGCGTTTTCGGGTCGAACTCATGACCGGCAAGCGACATCGAGCCGCCGCCATGGTCGTAGACGCCACTGATGATCTTGACGAGGGTGGATTTGCCGGCGCCGTTGGCGCCCATCAGCACGGTCACTTCGCCGGCATGCAATTCGAGCGAGACGCCGCCAAGCACCTCGATATGGCCAAAGGATTTCCTCAGGCCGTCGACGCGGAACACGGCATCATTGCCCATTCGTTCCTCCCTGACCATGACGCTATGGGCTATATCGGCAATTGTCAACACGATTGACAATTGCCAGCAGGCTTCCTAGCTTGGCCCGACCGCGTTGGCTCCGCTATCATCGGAGCACATGAGCGGGAGGTGAGGATGACTGGGAAATCGCCGTTCGAAGCACTGTCGGTCGAGACACTGGCGGGCCGTCTCGGTGCCAACGAGCCCCTATGTTCGCAGATCGGCAAGGATACGAGCCAGTGGAAGGTTCGTGAAGTCGGCGACGGCAATCTGAACCTGGTGTTCATCGTCGAGGGTGCTGAGGGTGCGGCCGTCGTCAAGCAGGCCCTGCCCTACGTCCGGCTGGTCGGCGACAGCTGGCCGCTGCCGCTAAAACGCTCCTTCTTCGAATACCATGCGCTGACGCGGCAACAGGCGCGGGCGCCGGGTTCGGTGCCCGATATCTATCACTTCGACGAAGGCCAGGCGCTGATCATCATGGAGTATCTGTCGCCGCACATTATCCTGCGGCGGGCGCTGATCGAAGGCCGGCAATTGCCCAATATCGCGACAGACATCGGCTTGTTCATGGCCCACACGTTGTTTCGCGGCTCCGACCTGCATATGGCGACCAAGGACCGCAAGGCCGATCTGGCACTGTTCGCCGACAATGTCGAACTCTGCGACATCACCGAGAACCTGGTTTTCTCGGATCCGTATTTCGATGCCAAGATGAACCGGCACACCAGCCCGCAGCTCGATGGCATTGTCGCCGAGCTGCGCGCCGACCGCGACCTCAAGGTCGAGGCGCAGCGCATGAAGCACATCTTCGCTGCCAATGCCGAGACGCTGCTGCATGGCGACCTGCATTCCGGCTCGATCATGGTCACCGACACCGAAACGCGGATGATCGACCCCGAATTCGCTTTCTACGGGCCGATCGCCTTCGACGTCGGCATGCTGCTCGCCAATTTCTGGATGGCGTTCTTCTCGCAGCGCGGCCATGAACAGGACGGAAGCCGCGACGCCATGCGTGACTATCTGCTCGGCGTTACGGTCGAGACATGGTCGGTGTTTCGCGCCGAGTTCTCGCATCTGTGGCGAACCGAGCGTACCGGCATGCTCTACCAGAAGAGCCTATTCGAAGATCAGGGCGACAGGCTTGGCGCCGAGCAGGCGCTAGACCACATGCTGCATTCGATCTGGACCGATCTGCTTGGCTTTGCCGGCGTCGAGGTTCACCGGCGAATTCTCGGACTTGCCCACAATGCCGATTTCGAGACTATTGCCGATCCGGATCTGCGCGCCAGATGTGAGGCAAAGGCGCTGAAATTCGGCCGTCACCTCGCCGTCAACCGGCGCCAGATCCACAGCATCGACGAGGTCAACCGGTTGGCCGCGCTGATCGAACGGGAGAGCAGGATTTGAACGTCGGCGACCGCCACTACCGCACCATCTGGCCGAGTGACGACGGGCGTTCGGTGGAGATCATCGACCAGCGCTGGCTGCCGCATGATTTCCGCATCGAAAAGATCGATACCGTCGCCGGCATCGCCACGGCAATCCGCGACATGTGGGTGCGCGGGGCGCCGCTGATCGGCGTCACCGCGGCCTATGGCGTCGCCATGCAGATGGCCGACGATCCGTCGGATGCAGCACTCGACGCCGTCTGGGCAACCTTGCACGAAACGCGCCCGACGGCGATCAATTTGCGCTGGGCGCTGAACGAAATGCAGCGCTTCCTGCTGACGCTTCCCCTGGCAGAACGTGCCGCGGCTGCCTATCGGCGTGCCGGCGAGATCGCCGACGAGGATGTCGGCCTCAACCGCGCCATCGGCGCCCATGGGCTCGAAATCATCAAGGCGATCGCGGCGCGCAAGCAGCCGGGCGAACCGGTCAATATTCTGACCCACTGCAACGCCGGCTGGCTGGCCACGGTCGACTACGGCACCGCCACCGCGCCGATCTATCTGGCGACGGAAGCCGGCATTCCAGTCCATGTCTATGTCGACGAAACACGACCCCGCAACCAGGGTGCCCAATTGACCGCCTGGGAGATGGCCGGCCACGGCGTGCCGCATACGCTGATCGTCGACAATGCCGGCGGCCATCTGATGCAGCGCGGCCAGATCGATATGGTCGTCGTCGGCACCGACAGGACCACCGCCGACGGCGATGTCTGCAATAAGATCGGTACCTATCTCAAGGCGCTTGCCGCCGACGACAACGACGTGCCGTTCTATGTCGCGCTGCCGTCGCCGACGATCGACTGGACTGTGGGCGACGGGCTGGCCGACATCCCGATCGAACAGCGCTCGCCCGACGAGGTCTCACTGGTCTGGGGCAAGACCGCTTCCGGCGAGATCGCCCAGGTCCGCGTATCGCCGGAAGCCACGCCGGCGGCCAATCCGGCCTTCGACGTGACGCCGGCGCGGCTGGTCACCGGCTTGATCACCGAACGCGGTGTCGCTACGGCCTCGCGCGAAGGCCTGAGGGCGATGTTTCCCGAGCGCGGATGATCCGCTTTGCCGAGAGGGCGCTCCGGATTTGCCTGATCTCACGATTTCTTGAACGCGGCACGGTTAAAAACGCCCGTTGCCTGTCCCACATGGACGGCCGTATGCGTAGCGGCGGGGCGGCGCCCAACGCTCGAAGCCGGGATTGCCCACGGCTCGGCGAGTGAACCAGCGGGATACCGCGATGTCATTCAGACCGTTGCTTGGTGACGGACGGGTTCGGAGCCAGGACGAGAAGTCGGAGCCCCTGCAAACCGCGTCATGGGTCAGCTCCTCGATCGTCTTCGACAACCGGCGGTGGGCGTGCCGGGAGGCGGAGCTCCGCTGGACAGCCCCTCATCATCTGATCGTGCTGACCGAAGAAGGCGGCACGTCCCATACATCCATCCGGCACGAGGCACGATCCCTTTACGACGGAATGGACCGTCCCGGAGCCCTCACCTTCGTCCCGGCAGGCGCGGAACGACAGGGCTTCTATCGCGATGTAAACCTCTCCTATTCAGCCCTGTGGATCGATCCCGATATCGGGCTTCCCGGATGCGAACGCCTGAGGAACCTGCCTATACTGGTAAACAAGAAAGACGCGGTCGTCGCCACGCTCTTGAGTTCGCTTCGTGACGAGATGGCACTCGGCCACAAGCCAGACACTGCCTATGTCGAGCATCTGGTCGCCCTCGTCAGTCTCCGCGTGGCCAACCTGAGCCGGGAGCAACCGCGGTTTGTACGTCACGGCTGTCTCAGCCGCCGGGCACTTGGTCGCGTTCGGGATTACATCGATGCGCATATGAATTCCGACATTTCGCTAAGCGAGCTGGCAGCCGCCGCGGGCATGGCCGTCGACAGTTTTGCGCGTCGCTTCAAGGCGACGACCGGCCTTGCACCCTACGCCTATGTGATCGAGGAACGGGTGCGGCGAGCGGAGGCGCTGCTGCGCGAAACGGGTTTGTCGATCGGTGTCATTGCCTTTCGGCTCGGCTTCTCAAGCCAGAGCCACTTCACCACGACCTTCCGACGTCTGAGGGGCATGACGCCTCGTGCCTATCGGGTGAATTCTTCTCCAGAATCCTGATAGTGCCGCCGGTTTCTTGAAAGAAAGCCGCCGCCCGCACTCCCACCTCCAGTGTCGTTGGGTGACAGAACCCGAGGGTTCGCTCGGGTCAAGTTGCCGTCTGCGCTTCATTGCGACTGGGAGATCATGCATGGCCAAAACGGACAACAGGAGCGGACCGACGCGTCGAATGGTATTGGAAGGCGGTGTTGCGACCGGGGTGCTCCTGGCTACCGGACTACCGGTTGACGCCGAGCCGGCCGAGACCGTCACGGCGGCTGCGTCGTCCTCACCACTACCGACGATGACGATGTCGTTACGGATCAACGCGAAGGATCTTGCCATCGAGCTCGACCCGCGGACGACGCTGCTCGACGCCCTGCGCAACCATCTCGGCCTCACCGGCTCGAAGAAGGGCTGCGACCACGGCCAGTGCGGCGCATGCACGGTGCTCGTCGATGGGCGCCGGATCAATTCCTGCCTGACGCTTGCCGCAATGCATCAAGGCGACGAGATCACCACGGTCGAGGGCCTTGCCGAGGGTGACCGGCTGCATCCGGTCCAGGCCGCCTTCGTCGCCCGCGACGGTTTCCAGTGCGGCTACTGTACGCCAGGCCAGATCTGCTCGGCGGTTGGCATGCTGGGCGAGGCGCGGGCCGGCTGGCCAAGCCATGCGAGCGCCGACGTGGCAGCGGCTTCCGTCGCTCTCACCGATGCCGAGATCCGCGAGCGGATGAGCGGCAACATCTGCCGTTGCGCCGCCTATCCGAACATTGTCGCTGCAATCCGCGACGCGGCAGAGGAGGCATGAGCAATGCAGTCCTTCACTTATGAACGTGCGACGAGTGCTGAGCAGGCGGCGGCCGCGGTTGCGGCCCGGCCGGACGCCAAGTTCATCAGCGGCGGTACCAACCTGCTCGACCTGATGAAGCTCGAGATCGAGCGCCCAGCGCATCTCGTCGACATCAGCCGGCTGCCGCTTGATCGGATCGAGGAGACGGCGGAAGGCGGGCTTCGGGTCGGCGCCCAGGTCCGCAATAGCAATCTCGCCGCCGACCCGCGGGTAAGGTCGCGCTACCCGATGCTCACGCAAGCGCTGCTGGCGGGAGCGTCCGGCCAGATACGCAACAAGGCCTCGACCAGCGGCAATCTCCTGCAGCGCACGCGCTGCCCCTATTTCTACGACCGCAACATGCCCTGCAACAAGCGCCAGCCGGGTTCGGGCTGCGCGGCACTTCAGGGCTTCAACCGCATGCACGCCGTACTCGGCGCGAGCGAAGCCTGCATCGCGGTCCATCCTTCTGACATGGCGGTCGCCATGTCCGGGCTCGACGCCAGGATCGAGACCGTCTCGCCCGGCGGCGAGACCCGTACGACCCCGATCGGCGATTTCCATCGATTGCCCGAGACGATGCCCCAGGTGGAGACCGTGCTCGGCCACGGCGAAATGGTCGTCGCGGTTGTCCTGCCGCCGCCGCCACCCGGCCGGCAGCTTTACCGCAAGGTGCGCGACCGTGCTTCCTACGCCTTCGCGCTGGTGTCCGTGGCAGCAATCGTCGAGAAAGGCGGCGACCGTATTCGAAGTGCTCGGATCGCCATGGGCGGCGTGGCAGCCAAGCCCTGGCGCGCGACGGAGGCGGAGCGCACGCTCGCAGGAGCGTCGGCGTCCGACGGTGCCTTTATCGACGCGGCCGAAGCCGCGCTCGCCGGAGCTGTCGGGCATGGCGCCAATGATTTCAAGATCCCGCTGGCGAAACGGACGATGCGGCACACGCTCGCTGCTGCCGTCGAGAGTGCGTGAGGTGACACGATGACAGAGACGACGACCCCGAACAGCGGTTCCCAGATGCAGGCGACGAGCAGGAGATCGATATGAAACTCACGCGACGCGCCGTTGCCGCCGCGGGTGGCGGCCTTTTTGTTTCTGCCGCAGCAGCTTGGGGCGCCACATCCGACCCGGGAGCTCGTCACGGACTCGAGGCCGCCGTCGACGCCTTCTTTGCCGGCTGGGCCTCTGGCGACTGGACGGCATTCCTTGATTGTTGCGATGAGACGATGACCTTCCAATTCCCTGTCGGCGAGCAACGAGGCCGACACGGACCACCGGAAGGCAAGCGGGCACTCGCAGCCTGGACCGCCGCGCATCAGGCGCAGGGAAACAGGATCACGAAATTGACCGTCGATCTCAAGCTCTTCGCCGCCGACTGGGTCATCGTCTGCGACCGCGGGAGCGGGACAATCGGTGGCGCGCCCTACACTGGCCTGCATGCGATCCTCATCCGGGCCGGCCCGACAGGGAGGCTGGTCGAATTTCGCGAGTATTTCGGCGAGATCGCCGCGTGAGCTCCGGCCGCCGCGCGACGAACATAAAGGTGCGAGGAAGCGGCGTCGTCGCGGCCTCGATGCTTCCGAACTCCAGATGAAAAATCTTTAGGTGACTTATGAACGAGACCATACCCGGACTGCCCGGCTCCGCCACCCATTCAAGGATGAAACCTCGTCCCGATGCTGGCATCATCGGGAGGCCGATCGACCGCATCGACGGTCCGCTCAAAGTGACGGGCGGCGCCACATACGCTTACGAGAATGAGCTGGATGGTACAGCCTATGGCTACATTCTCGGCGCCTCCGTCGCCAAGGGCCGCATCGCCGAGATCGACACGACCGAAGCCGAACGGGCGCCGGCAGTGCTGCTCGTCATCACGCACCGCAATGCGCCGGCCCAGCCGGATTTCGGCCCAACGGTCACGCCAACGGTGCCGGAGGTCTTCACGCGCCCCCGGCCCGCGCTCAACAGCGATCGAGTACGGTATTACGACGAGCCGGTCGCGCTGGTCGTTGCGGAGACGTTCGAGGCGGCACGCGCTGCTGCGGGCCTCATCAGAGTACGCTATGACGAGGAGCCGGGCCTCTACGATCTACCGGGACATATCGCCGACGCCTACGCGCCAAAGCGGACCAATGCCGGCTTCGAGACCGACAGCGTGGTCGGCGACTTCGAGCGCGCCTTTGCGACGGCGCCGATCAAGATCGATTCCACCTACGGGACCCCCTTCGAACATCACAATCCGATGGAGCCGCATGCGACGCTTGCTGCCTGGTCAGGCAACGAGCTGACGATCCGTACATCGGCGCAGACCCTCGCGAACTTCCGGGCCGGGGTCGCCAGCACGCTTCGCATCCCGCTCGAGCGAGTGCGCATCGTCAGCCCCTTCATCGGCGGAGGCTTCGGTTCCAAGCTGATTGCCCATGCCGACACGATCCTGGCCGCACTTGCAGCGCAGGTGCTGCAGCGCCCCGTGAAGATCGCGCTGACGCGACAACAGATGTTCGCCAATGCCGGTCATCGCGCAGAGATGGTCCAACAGGTACGTCTCGGCGCGGACACTGACGGGCGGCTCACCGGGATCGCGCACGATGTCTGGTCCGCAACGTCCAGCTTCGAGGAGTACTGCGAACAAACGGCAGTTTTTGCGCGCTCGCTCTACGCCGCGCCGAACCGTCTCACCCGCCATCGCCTGGTTCCGCTGGACATCAACCGCGGCGAATGGATGCGCTCGCCCGGCGAAGCGCCCGGCATGCTGGCTTTCGAATGCGCCATGGATGAGCTCGCCGAGCGCGCCGGTCTGGACCCGATCGAACTCAGGATCCGCAACGAACCGGCACAGGATCCCGAGCGCGGCGTGCCGTTCTCCACCCGCAATCTCGTCGCCTGCATGGAGGAAGGCGCCCGCCGTTTCGGCTGGGAGCGGAGAAACCCGACACCGGGCCGAACTCGGGAGGGCCGCAAGCTTATCGGCCACGGCATGGCGGCGGCGATCCGTCCGAACTATATCGGCGCGGCGACGGCGCGGGTTGCGATCGACCGGGACTGTCGGGTGACGGCGCGGCTCGACATGACCGATATTGGGACCGGCACCTATACGATCCTGACCCAGATTGCCGCCGAGAGCCTCGGCCTGCCGATCTCGTCCGTCAAGGTGGAGCTCGGCGACAGCCGCTTCCCGCGTACCGCCGGCTCCGGCGGGTCCTGGGGCGCAGCAAGTGCGGGTTCGGCCTTGTATAATGCGTGCAACGTCCTCAAGGAACGGATCCTGGAGGCGGCGCAGTCGAACGAAGCCTCGCCGTTGCGCGGCGCGAACGCCACCGAGGCAAGCTTTGCCGACGGCGAGGTCAGGGTCGGCCAGCGATCGGCGAGCCTGGCCGATCTTATCCGAGGGATCTCTCCCGACGGGCTCGAAGCCGAAGGCTCCGTAGCCGCGGGCGCCACCACCCAGTCATACAAGACCTATTCGCAGCATTCCTATGGCGCGCATTTCGCAGAGGTCGCTGTCGATTGCGATACCGGTGAAATCCGGATGCGCCGGATGCTGGCTGTGATCGGCGCGGGCCGTATCCTCAACGCCAAGACCGCGCGCTCGCAAATCATCGGCGGCATGACCTGGGGGATCGGTGCAGCGCTGATGGAGCAGACGGTGCTCGACCCGCGCTACGGCCACTTCGTCAATCACGATCTTGCCGAGTATCATGTGCCGGTCAATGGCGATGTCCCCGATATGGAGGTCGCCTTCCTCGAGGAAGACGACGACAAGGCCAACCCGCTTGGCGCAAAGGGTCTCGGCGAGCTCGGCGTGTGCGGTGCGGGGGCTGCTGTCGTCAACGCCGTTTACAACGCGGCCGGCGTGCGAGTGCGTGAATTTCCCATCACCTTGGACAAGGTGCTGCCTGCCTTACCGGTGATCGCCATTTGACGCTCTCCTCCCTCGCCCTCAACGGTGACCAGGTCGAAACGAATCGCTATTTCTGCGCCATCGACGACGACGCCGGTGGTTGACAGCGCTTTCCGGCCCTTCCATACAAACGCCCTCAATGTTCTCAGGGCGGGGTGAAAGTCCCCACCGGCGGTAAGGGTCTCGGCCCAAGCCCGCGAGCGCTTTCCGGTTAGCCGGAGGGGTCAGCAGATCCGGTGTGATTCCGGAGCCGACGGTCACAGTCCGGATGGAAGAGAACGAAATGGAAGACGGTCCGCTTTCGCGGTTCGGACTCCGTATCGTGCGTCCTGATTCTGGTTCGAAACGGAAGGATGGACCCATGAATCAGCATTCCCACAACGACTATGAAACGATCCGCGTTGCCGTCATTCGCGCGCGTTGGCATGCCGATATCGTCGACCAATGCGTTGAAGCATTCGAGGCGGAACTGGCGGTTCTCGGAGAGAAACGCTTTGCCGTCGATGTCTTCGATGTGCCTGGCGCTTATGAGATTCCCCTGCATGCAAAGACGCTTGCCGTGACCGGCCGCTATGCCGCTATCCTCGGCGCCGCGTTCGTCGTCAATGGCGGCATCTACCGGCACGAGTTTGTTGCAAGCGCGGTCATCGACGGCATGATGAATGTGCAATTGTCGACTGGCGTGCCGGTGCTTTCGGCGGTGCTGACGCCGCACAACTACCATGACAGCGCGGACCATCACCGCTTCTTCTTCGAGCATTTCAAGGTCAAGGGCAAAGAGGCGGCCAGTGCCTGCATGCAACTGCTGGCAGTACGCGAACACATCGCGGCGTGAAACCTCCACCGCCGGGTGGAAATCCCGGTAAGGCGCTGTAGTATCTCACGAAGCAGGAGGATGCCGGTGCAGACCAAGAAGATCATCAATGACGGCAATCGCTCCGTCGACGAGATGCTGGAGGGCATCCTGGCTGCGCATCCGCGCCATCTCAAAAGCGCGGAGGGAAGTCCGCGCTCGATCATCGCCCGCGACGGGCCTCGCCAGGGCAAGGTCGGCCTCGTCATCGGCGGTGGCTCCGGCCACGAGCCGACATTCCTCGGCTTCGTCGGCAAGGGGCTGGTCGACGCGGCCGCGATCGGCAATGTCTTCGCCTCGCCGCCGCCGGACCCGATCCTCGAATGCGCCAAGGCGGCCAGCGGCGGCGCCGGCGTGCTGTTCATGTACGGCAATTATGCCGGCGACGTGATGAATTTCGACATGGCCGCCGAAATGGCGGCAATGGACGACATCGAGGTGCGTACCGTGCTGACCACCGACGATGTCGCCTCGGCGCCACGCGACCAGAGGCAGAAGCGACGCGGCGTCGCCGGCAATTTCTTCATCTTCAAGGCCGCCGGTGCCGCCTGCGACCGAATGCTCTCTTTCGACGAGTGCGAGCGCATCGCCAGGAAGGCCAACGATCACACCTTCACCATGGGCGTGGCGCTGTCGCCCTGCTCGTTGCCGCAGACCCGCCGGCCCAATTTCGAGATCGGGCCGGACGAGATGGAGATCGGCATGGGCATCCATGGCGAGCCAGGCATCGCGCGCGGAAAATTGAAAACCGCCGACGAGATCACCGACGAGATGCTGGACAATATCCTCGACGAGATGGCGCCGGCGCGCGGCGACAAGGTCGCGGTGCTGGTCGATTCGCTCGGCTCGACGCCGCTGATGGAACTCTACATCATGAATCGGCGGGTCAAGCAGAGGCTCGACGACATCGGCGTTTCCGTCCACGCGACCTGGGTCGGCAATTACTGCACCTCTCTCGAAATGGCCGGCGCCTCGGTGACGCTGATGCATCTCGACGGCGAGTTGCAGGCGATGCTCGACCATCCTTGCGACTGCGCCATGTTCCGCGCCGGCTGAGAAAGCATCATGACCTCGATCGATTCAGTCGGCTTGAAAAGAATGTTCGATGAGATCGCGGCGGCGATCGATGCCGACAAGGACCGGCTCTGCCAACTCGACGGCGTCATCGGCGACGCCGACCATGGCATCGCCATGGCACTAGGCTTCACTGCTGCGCGCGATGCACTAGCGCAACTCGACCTCGCGGCGACCGAGCCGACGGCGCTGCTCAACACTGCGGCGAAATCCTTCCTCAACGCGGTCGGCGCCTCGTCAGGCCCGCTCTATGCGACCGCCTTCATGCGCGGTGCCGCCGCCGTCAAAGGCAAGGCAATTCTGGAGGACGCTGACATCATCGCCATGCTCCGGGCGATGGCGCAAGGCATCCAGGATCGCGGCAAGGCCGAGCTCGGCGAAAAGACCATGGTCGACGCCTGGCTGCCGGCGGCGCAAGCAGCGGGTGCCGCGCAGCAAGCCGGCAAGAGCCTGTGCGAGAGCCTGGAAGCCGCACTCGCCGCAGCCGAACAAGGCGCCGAGACGACCAAGGGCATGATCGCCGCCAAGGGCCGCTCATCGCGGCTCGGCGAGCGCTCGCTCGGGCATATGGACCCCGGCGCCGCGTCGGCCGTGACGATCATCAGGGCGATGCGGAACAGTCTGGCTTAGCCCCGCTTCGCCGCGTCGAGCCTTTCGATGGCCTGGACATTGCCGGCCGATGGTCCCTTCTCATCGAATTCCGATGCGAGCCAGGCGTCGACGATCGACTTGGCCAGTTCCGGGCCGATGACGCGCGCGCCCATGGTGATGATCTGGGCGTTGTTGGATTTCGCGGCGCGCTCTGCCGAATAGGTGTCGTGGGTGAGTGCGGCGCGAATGCCGGGCACCTTGTTGGCGGATATGGATACGCCGATGCCGGTGCCGCAAAACAGGATGCCGCGATCGTTTTCGCCGTCCAGGATGGTCTGCGCGAGCTTCTGTGACAGGTCGGCATAGTAGCCCGACTGGCTGAGGTCGCTAACCGTGAGGCCGGGCTTGGTAGCGAGGTGAGCGGCAATGACGTCGAGCAGCGGCTTGCCGGCGCTATCAGCTCCAATGGCAATTTTCATGTTCCGTTTCCTTCCTGTTTGATGATTCAGATCGCCGCCGAGGCGCGCTTGAGGATGTCGACATAGCCGTCCGCCTGCCAGGCCGAGCGGCCGATGAACAAGCCGTCGATGTTGGGCTGGCCGACCAGTTCGGCGGCATTTTGCGGATTGACGCTGCCGCCATAAAGCACCGGCGGCACCATCGGCAGCAGGTCGCGTGCGATTTTCTTGATTAGCGCCTGCTGCCTGTCGGCATAGTCCGAACTGGCCGGCACGCCCTTGTCGCCGATCGCCCAGACGGGCTCATAGGCAAACAGGATCGTCGCCGCCTTCGCCGCGCCTTCGAGAAACTGCAGCGCGCCGTGCACCTGCAAGGCCAGCACCGCAGCGGCCTGCCCGCTGTCGCGTTGAGCCAAGGTCTCGCCGACGCAGATGAGTGGCACGAGACCGTGCTTCACCGCCGCCGCAGTCTTCAGCCCGACAGCCTTGTCGGTCTCGCCGAAATGCTCGCGCCGTTCGCTGTGGCCGAGCTCGACCATGTCGAGCCCGCAGTCTTTCAGCATGACCGGCGAGATCTCGCCGGTCCAGGCGCCGGCGTCGGTCCAATGCATGTTCTGCGCGCCGACCTTGATGCGCGTCGGCGACAGCGCTTTCTTGACCTCGCGGATCGCCGTGAAGGGCGGGATGACGAAAGGCTGGATGCGCTCGTCGAAACCGGGGACGAACTCCGCCAGCGCCTCGGCGAAAGCCATCGCCTCGGCGAGCGTCTTGTTCATTTTCCAGCTGGTGCCGACCCAATAAACCATGCGTGCCCTCCTATTCTGCGATCACTGTCAGCGAAACGCCGGCACCATCCAGCGCGGCGCGCATCTGCGGCTGCGGCTCGCGGCCGGTGAAGACCGTGTCAAAGGCCTTGAGATCTGTCAGGAAGTGCAAGGCAGTGCGGCCGAATTTCCCATGATCGACCAGCAGATATTTGCGCGCTGCTGCGGCCATCATCAGCCGTTTGGTCTGGACCACTTCCTGATCCTGGTGAAAGGCAGAGGCACCATGGATGGCCGATGACGACAGGAACGCGACATCGGCGCGCAATGATTTCAGCGTGTCCTCGGCGAGCAGGCCGAAGAAGCCGTGAAACTTCTTGTTGTATTGGCCGCCGAGCGCAATCAGGTTGATGCCGGCAACGCCCGCCAAATCCTGGATGACAGCCAGATTGTTCGAGATCACCGTCAGCGGACGCAGATCGGCAAGATGCCGAGCAACGCCGCCCGCGGTTGAGCCGTCGTCGATGATCACCGTCTGACCCGGTTCGATCATCGTCACGGCAGCGGCGGCGATGCGCTTCTTTTCGTCGCCGGCCAGCCGCTGGCGGTAGCGGAAATCGCTCTCGAAAAGGCTGCTCGGCTGGATCGAGGCGCCGCCGCGCACCTTGCGCAGGAAGCCGCTTTCCTCGAGCTCGTCGAGGTCGCGGTGGACAGTCATCTTTGACACGCCGAAGCGTGAGGCAAGATCGTCGACACTGGCGGTGCCGATGTCCATCAGAAAATCCATGATGCCTTGCCGACGGCCGTCGCTCTTCATTTCCGCGGCTTCCTCGTGCAATCCGGTTCCGAGATATAACAGCAAACGTCGCACAAGCCACCAAATTTTTTGTGATAATGTTATATCTCCATGGGATATCATGACGCTTCTGCTCGCGTCCTGTAACAAGAATTGCTGCCGGCCGAGCGCCCAGCGGTTGCGGTGCCGCGGAAATCCGGCCAGAAGCATCAGGGGCTCGACGACAACCGAACGGCCCGCAAACACTGGCTCGAAACCGGATACGGGAGACTACTGAGTGGCTCGCATCACACTGAGACAATTGCTCGATCATGCCGCCGAATACGGCTACGGCGTGCCTGCCTTCAACATGAACAATATGGAACAGGGCCTCGCCATCATGGAGGCAGCCGAGGAGACCAAATCGCCGGTTATCCTGCAGGCGAGCCGCGGCGCGCGAGCCTACGCCAACGATGTGGTGCTGGCCAAGCTGATCGACGCGCTGGTCGAAATCCATCCCGATATCCCGGTCTGCATGCATCTCGACCATGGCAACAACGAAGCGACCTGCGTCACCGCGATCCAGCACGGCTTCACCTCCGTGATGATGGACGGATCGCTGAGGGAAGACGGCAAGACGCCGGCCGACTACGCCTATAATTCCGGCATCACCCGCCGCGTCGTCGACATGGCGCATTGGGGCGGCGTCTCGGTGGAAGGCGAGATCGGCGTCCTTGGATCGCTTGAGATGGGCGGCGGCGAGCAGGAAGACGGCCATGGCGTCGAGGGCGTCATCAGCCACGACCAGCTGCTGACCGACCCGGTGCAGGCCGAACAATTCGTGCGCGACACCCGTGTCGATGCGCTGGCCGTCGCCATGGGCACCAGCCACGGCGCCTACAAGTTCAGCCGCAAGCCGGACGGCGCTGTGCTGGCCATGAACGTCATCGAGGAAATCCACCGCCGTCTGCCGAGCATGCATCTCGTCATGCACGGCTCGTCCTCGGTGCCAGAGGAGTTGCAGGAGATCATCAACAAATATGGCGGCCAGATGAAGCCGACATGGGGCGTGCCGGTCGAAGAGATCCAGCGCGGCATCAAGCACGGGGTGCGCAAGATCAATATCGATACCGACAACCGCATGGCGCTGACCGGCGCAATCCGCAAGGTGCTGACCGAGAACCCGAGCGAATTCGATCCGCGCAAATATCTGACGCCGGCAATGGCCGCGATGCGGAAGCTGTGCAAGGAGCGCTTCGAGCAGTTCGGCACCGCCGGCAACGCACCGAAGATCAAGCCGCTGCCGCTGTCGGAAATGGCCAAGCGCTACAAGTCCGGAAGCCTCGATCCGAAATTTGGCTGACGTATTCCGGTTCTGAGCAGGAGCTGCCTCAGCTCCTGCTCATCCGATCATGCTCGCGGCAAGAGATCGGCCCTGCCGGTCTCGATAAATGGTGCCCAGTAGTCGACCGACTCGCGGATCATGGCGATGACCTCGTGGTCGACGGGCTCGCGCTCGCGGAACGACAATTCCAGGCAGATCTCGTTGTCGACGCCGCCGCCGCGACGCACTGTCTGAAGGAGCTTTTCCGGCGTGATACGGCCGTCGTTGTTGTAGGTCGCAGTGAACGGCCAATGGCCGCCCTTGTTCATCGACGACTGCTTGACGTGGATGATCGGCGATTGCCTGGGAAAGGCTTCGGCCCAGGCATAAGGGTCGGTGTCCGCCGGATTGCTCGAGGTCACGTCGCCATGGTCGATGTCGACCATCATCTTGAGCGGGACGGCCATGCCGGCCGCTTCGATCTCGCGCTGCAGTGCCCGGCAGCTTTCGATCGTATGGCCGAATTCGCGGCCGACCGACATCGGCTCCCAGAACAGGTAGGTCAAGCCGGCTGCTTTGGCATGCTCGGCGACCTCGCGCCAGCATTCCAGCGCGATGTCGAAAAGCCGCGCGCGACGTTCAGGATTGTCGTAATCCCGGTGGGTGAAGATCGCGAATTGCGTGCCCATGCCCGCGGCGCCGAGCTCGGCCGAAACTTCTGAAAAGGTCTTGAACCAGTCGACGTAGTAGCGCCGCACGTCGGCATCGGGATGGCCGAAATGATTGAGCCGGCCGTAAGGGCCGGTCATCGCGGAGGTCACGCGCACACCGGTGCGGTTGAGCGCGGAGCGGAACAGGCGGACGAATTTGGCGATCGTCGCCGCCGGCCAGCCGGGATTGACGAATTCATGGGTGAGTTGGACGTCCCTGATACCGATCTGATAGGCGATCGCGTCGATCAGGTCGTCCGGCTCCGCAAAGCGGTTGACCAGCGGATTGGTGTTGAGCGAAAGCGTAAAGGCCATCAGCCGGCCTTTGCCAGCCGGCTCGAGCACCAGTCCTCGAAGGCGGTTCTTTCCGCGGCGGACAGATGCAGGCCGTGCTTGGTGCGCCTTTCGAGAATATCGGCGGCGGTCTCGGCCCATTCATGCTCGAACAGGTAATTGGCTTCGCGCTCGAAAAAATCCTTGCCGAAGCGCCGGCCCAGTTCGGCGAGCGAGGTGGCCGCGCCGACCAGATCGCGCGTCCTTGTGCCGTAGAGCCTGCCGTAATGCTTGACCAGCGATGCCGGCATCCAGGGAAATTCATGGCCGAGGTCGCCCAGAAACTGCTCGAAATCGGCATTGGCGATATCGCCGCCCGGCAGGTGCCCTTTCGAGGTCCACGGCTTGCCCATTTTCGGAAAGAACGGGGCGATACGGTCGAGCGCGTGCTCGGCCAATTTGCGGAAGGTGGTGATCTTGCCGCCGAAGACCGAAAGCAGCGGCGCCTGCCCAGCCGGTGCGTCGAGTTCGAATATGTAATCGCGGGTCACCGCGCTCGGATTGTCGGCATTGTCGTCATAGAGCGGCCTGACGCCGGAAAACGAGTAGACGACGTCGCTTCGTGCGAGCTGGCGCTTGAAGTAGCGATTGACTGCCTTGATCAGGTAATCGATCTCGCTCGCATCGGCGGTCACGTCCTCCGGCCGCCCGTCATAGGGAATGTCAGTGGTGCCGATCAGCGCCAGATCGTTCTGATAGGGATTGATGAAGATCACCCGCTTGTCGCTGTTCTGAACGAGATAGGCCTGCCGCCCTTCCCAGAATTTTGGCACGACGATGTGGCTGCCCTTGACCAGGCGCACGTTGCGCCTGGAATTCTGGCCGGCGACGCGGTTGATGACGTCGTCGACCCAGGGTCCGGCGGCGTTGATCAGCGCCCGTGCCCGGACTGTGGTCCTGACGCCGGTTCGACCGTCGCGCATCTCGATCGACCACAGGCCGTTTTCGCGACGGGCGGCTATGCAGGCGGTGCGGGTGAATATCCTGGCTCCGCGCTCAGCGGCGTCGAGCGCGTCGATGACGACCAGGCGAGCGTCATCGACCCAGCAGTCAGAATATTCGAAGCCGCGCTTGAAGGCGTCCTTGATCGGCGCGCCTTCGGGCGCGGTGCGCAGGTCGAGCGTACGCGTGGCCGGCAGCCGCTTGCGGCCGCCAAGATGGTCGTAGAGGAACAGGCCGAGCCGGACCAGCCAGGCCGGCCGGTCATCGGGGCTGTGCGGCAGCACGAAGCGCATCGGCCAGATGATGTGCGGCGCGGATTCGAGCAGCACCTCGCGTTCGATCAGCGCCTCCCGCACCAAGCGGAACTCGTAATATTCGAGATAGCGCAAACCGCCATGAACGAGCTTTCCCGATCGCGAACTGGTGCCCTCGGCGAGATCGTCTTTTTCGCAAAGAATGACCGACAGCCCCCGGCCTGCCGCATCGCGCGCGATACCGGCGCCATTGACGCCGCCGCCGATGACGAAGAGGTCGACGATTTCGGTTTCACCGCTCATCTCGCTCTATGCCCTGTCGTCAGCATGGATTGACCGGAGGCAGACCGGCGATGAAGCGGCGCACTTCCTCGGCCGCCTGCTCGGCCGCGTAGGTCACGGTGCGTACCGACGCGCCGGCGATATGCGGCGTCAGCGTCACGTTCGGCAGTTGCAACAGCGGCCAGTCGGCAGGCACTGGCTCGACGGCGAACGTCTCCAGCATAGCACTGCCGATGTGTCCCGAGACGAGCGCCTCGTAGAGCGCATCGTAGTCGACCAGCGGTCCGCGCGCGGTATTGACGAAGATCACGCCGGGCTTCATCCGGGCGATGGCGTCCTTGCCGATCAGGCCGCGCGTCTCCTCGGTGACCCGGGAATGCAGCGTGACCACATCGGAGCGCGATAGGAGATCGTCCAGCGCAACCAGTTCGACCCCGGCATTGCGGTCCTCGGCGTTCAATTGCACATAGGGATCGCAGACCAGGATGCGGCAGCCGAAGGCGCGCAGCAGCCGTACCAGCCTGGTGCCGATATTGCCGTAGCCGATGACGCCGACGGTCATTTCGTTGAGCTCGCGGCCGGTACGGTCGGCGCGGTAGAGATCGCCGCGCCACTCGCCCTTGCGCAAGGCTTCGTGGCCGACGCGGATCAGCCGCGTTTCGGCGAGAATGGCGCCGATGGTGAACTCGGCTACGGCGCTGGCATTGCGGCCGGGCACATTGACAACGGTAATGCCGTGGGCCTTGGCGGCGGCCATGTCGATGTTGATCGGTCCGCCGCGCGAGACCGCAACCAGCTTGAGCGTGGGCAGGCGCTGCATCATGCTTTCGGAGAGCGGCGCAAGCTGGGTGACGAAGATTTCGGCGTCGCCGATGAAATCCACCACCTCGTCGGGATCGCCGAAATACTCCTTGACCTTGTCCAGACCAAGCGCGGCATTGCCGAATTGCATCGGCTCGTCGGGCCAAGCGGTCTCAATGCTGCGGATGTCGAGATTGTCGCCGCAGGCCGCCTCGATTTTCTCGCGAAACACTTCCGGAAGCATGAAGCGGTCGCCGATGATCGCAATTTTCTTGGGCATGCTCTTCTCAATTCACGTCGGTTTGCCTGGACGCGGCCATCGAGCGCCAGACCGGCCGCAGCGCCTCATGCGCCAATGTGTAGGACGGAGCCATCGCCTCATAGGCAGCGGCAAGTTTCCGATCGCTGGGTTCGGCCGTACGGAGCAAAGGCGTGACCCATTCGCTGACGCAATCGTCCATCGATGCGTATTGGCCGACGCAGACCGCAGCAATCATTGCGGCGCCCGCAGCACCGGCCTCCTCGCGTTCGCTGGTGCGAATGTCGGCTCCGACCGCAGCACCCAGGATTTTGCGCAGAGCCGGGCTCCTGGCCGCTCCGCCGGTCAGGCGGATTTCCTTGGGCAGTGGCCCCATGGCGGCGTAGCAATCGCGTGCCGCGAAAGCCAGTCCCTCGAACACCGCGCGGACCATGTCGGCATAGCCGTGCCTGGACGAAATGCCGATGAAGCCGGCCCTGGCATTGGCATCGACGAACGGCCCGCGCTCGCCGGCCTCCGAGACATAGGGCTGGTAGAGCAGCGAGCCTGGCTCGGACGACGATATCCACTGGTCGACCAGCGCGATCATCTCGCCATTGGTCCGCGTAATACCTTGCGAGGCGAGAATGCCGGAGGCGAGGCCAAGGACCCAGTCGATATTGAGCGTTGCCGCCATGTTCGACTGCATCTGCGCAAAGACGCCGGGTGCCGGCATCGTCATCGTGTAGCCGGTTGCAGCCTCGTTGAGCAGAACCTCGTCCGGCGTTTCGGCAAGCCGCATATGCATTCCGGTGGAGCCGATGATCGAGCATCCCGGCTTGCGTTCGCGATCGAACAGGCCGGCGCCGAGCGCCGTGCAGGCGACATCGACATAGGCCAGAACGACCGGTGTGCCGGCGAGCAGGCCAGTCGCATCGGCTGCTGCCACCGACAGCGAGGTGCTTTGCCTGGTGCCATCGACGATGGGCGGCAACAGATGCCGGAGATCGGTGACGCCGAGTACCTCGAGCACATCATCGCAATAGCCGCGCGTGCGGAAGTCGCCGAAGGTGAAGGTGCCCTCGGACGGGTCGGTGGCGCGGTGGCCGGTCAACTTGAAATAGAGCCAGTCCTTGCAGTGGAACGCCGTCGCTGCATTGGCAAGCATCGCGGGCATGTGGCGCTTCATGAACACGAACTGCGATCCCTGCTGGCAGGCAGCGAGCCCGCTGCCGGTCTTTTCGAAGCGCAGCCGGTCCTCCGGCCGCGCGCGGATCTCCTCGACGACCGCGGCAGCGCGCGCGTCGAGCCACAGCCAGCCCTTGGCAACCGGCTCGCCATCCTTGTCGATCAGCCAGGTACCGTCGCCCTGCCCGGTCACGGCGATGGCAATGGTCCGGCTGGCGAGATCCGGCACCTTATCGGCAAGCTCGCGCAAGGTCGTCGCGGTATCGGCCCAGGTGCGTGTCAGGTCCTGCTCGGCGCCGCCGCCCGGCAGTGTCTCGTATTTATTGGGCAGCGCGGCGGACGCGATCTGCCTGCCCGCCGTGTCGAAGGCGACGGATTTTATGACAGACGTGCCGGCGTCGATGCCGATCAGCACATCCTGCATCAAGCAAGCTCCGTGCCGTGCGAAATGGCATTGCCGCTCGCCTGATCGAAGACGTGAAGGTTTTTCGGATCGATGCTGATCTTGATCGGCGCGCCAAGCTCCAAGCGGGTTCGGTCATGTTCGACCAGGACCAGCGAACCGCCGGCGAAATCGGCGGCGATATGGGTCTGGTCGCCGAGCCATTGATTGGCCGAAACCGTCGCCGGCACACCATCCTTCGAGCGGCGGACCGCATAGGGCCTGACGCCGATGACGACGCGCTGCCGGTTGAGCAATTCGTCGCGAACCGGGCCGCTGAACGCATCCTTGTCGTAGTCGAGCGAAAGCCCGTCGGGCAGCTTGAGACTGATCTTGCCGGCAGCCGTGCCGACATAGGCCTCGAAGACATTCATCGGCGGCTCGCCAACGAAGGTGCCGGTGAACAGGTTTGCCGGCCGCTCCTTGAGCCTGTCAGGCGTATCGAACTGCTGCAGCACGCCGCCCTCCATGACGGCGATGCGGTCGGCCAGCGCATTGGCCTCGGTCTGGTCGTGGGTGACCAGGATCGCGGTCAGGCCGCGCTCCTTGATGAAATGCTTGATGCGGCCGCGCAGCACGGCGCGAAGCTGCGGCTCGAGCTGGCCCATCGGCTCGTCCAGCAGATGCAGGTCGGCCTCGCGGATCAGCGCCCGGCCGAGGCTGGCGCGCTGCTGCTGGCCACCGGAGATCGAGCTCGGATAGCGCTCGAGAATGTCCTCGATCTCAAGCAACTTGGCGATATTGGCAACCTTTGCATCGACCGCACTCTTCGCCAGCCTGGCAGCCTTGAGGGCGAAGGCCATGTTCTCGCGCACGGTCAGCGGCGGATAGAGCGAATAGCCCTCGAAGGCCATCGCGACGTTGCGCTTGACCGGAGGCAGCATGTGCACTTTGCGGCCGGCAACCGAGATGCTACCGCGCGAGACCTCTTCGAAGCCTGCGATCATGCGCAACGTCGACGTCTTGCCGCAGCCGGACGAGCCGAGCAGCGCCACGATCTCGCCCTTGGCGATTTCCATCGTCAGGTTCTTGACGGCGTGCACGCCGCGATCAATCGGGCCGTAGAACTTGTCGACGCCCGAAACGGTGATTGCGCTCGGGCTCATGCCGCTTCTCCACTGCGCAAATTGACGACGTTTTTCGAGCCGATGCGCTCGCCGCTTGTGCGATCGAACAGCAGGGCGCTTTTGCTGTCGACGGCGATGTAGACCTTGCCCTCGGATTGGCCCGGTGTCCCGGACGGACGCGAAACCAGGATTTCACGGCCGCGCACGGTGCGCACCAGCGTGACGATCTTCTCGTTGAGCGGCGTCTCGGCCTCGACCGTCACCGGGATGGCGCCGGGCGTGCGTTCATCGACAAACGCCAGCGCCTCCGGCCGCAGCCCGATCACGCAGTCGCGGCCGACCGCCGCCTCATGCGCGCCGGCAAGATGGACCTGGACGTTGGACAGGCCGACATAGATGCCCTTGGCGTCCCGCGCCGGCTTGACGTCCAGAAGGTTGATGGTCGGGTCGCCGAACAGCCGGGCAATCTCGACGTTGGCCGGCTCGCGATAGATCTGCTCGGGCGTGCCGAGCTGTTTGACGACGCCCTGCGACATCACCGCGATGCGGTCGCCGAGCGCCATCGCTTCCTTGTAGTCCTGGGTGACATAGATGACGGTCGCGCCACGATCCGCCAGCAGTCTTGGCAATTCCAGCCGCATTTCGAAGCGCAATTTGGCATCGACGTTGCGCAAGGGATCATCGAGCAGCAGCAGCGGCGGCGAGCCGACCAGGGCGCGGGCAAGCGCGGTGCGTTGCTTCTGGCCATTGGACAGCGCCCGCGGCTTGTGGCTGAGCACATGGCCGATTTTCAACAGCTTGGCGACGCTCTCGACGCCGGTCTTTATCGTGCCTTGCGATGAGTGCTTCGCCTGCAGCGGCGTCGCAATGTTATCGAACGCCGTCATATGCGGGAACAGCGCGAAGTTCTGAAATGCCATGCCGACGCCGCGGAACTCGGCGTCGAGATCGGTCATGTCCTCGCCGCCGATGAGTATCTTTCCCTCGTCGGGGTCGATGACGCCGGCCACCAGCCGCAGCAGCACGGTCTTGCCGGCGCCGGACGGCCCGAACAGGACCAGCGTTTCGCCGTCGGCGACGGTCAGCGACAGATTGTCGAGAACAGTCTGGCTTTTATAGCGCTTGACAATGTTTCGCAGTTCGAGGCTTGCCATCGGACTATCCTTTCACCGCGCCAAGCGACAGGCCTTCGACGAGATAGCGTTGCGCATAGAGCGCGAGCGCCAGCGTTGGCGTGATCGACAGCACGATCGCCGCCGAGATCTGGCCATACTGGATGCCCGAGGAGGTGATGAAGGCGAGCGCGCCGACCGTCACCGGCTGCTTGTCGGCCGAGGCGAGCACCAGCGCAAAGACGAAGTTGTTCCAGGCAAAGATGAAGGCGAGCAGACCGGCAGCGGCAATGCCTGGGCCGGCGAGCGGCAGCGCGATCTTGCGGAAGGTGGCAAACCAGGAATGTCCGGCGATGCGGTAGGCGTATTCGATGTCGGCGGGAATGTCCTCGAAATAGCCGCGCACGATCCACAGGATCAACGGCAGGCAGATCAGCTGATAGACCCAGATCAGCCCGATATAGGTGTTGGCCAGCCCGAGCTTCTGGAAATAGAGGGTGAGCGGCAGGAGCACCAGCAGCGCCGGCGCAAACCGGAACGACAGCAGCGTAAAGGCAATGTCCTCCGAGCCGCGGAATTTGTGCCGCGCAAAGGCGTAGGCCGCCGGAACGCCGAGCAGCAACGCGACGGCAACCGAGGTGACCGACAGGAAGACGGAATTCCAGAGGTTGCGCATGAAGGCGATGTCGAGCGTGCCGGCCGCCGTCATCAGCTTGCCGGTGATCAAGGCAGTGTAGTTGGCGAGCGTCGGCTCGAAGACAAGCTGCGGCGGAATCCGCAGGATTGTCTCATTGGTCTGGAACGACATCATCAGGATCCAGACGATCGGGAACATGAAGAAGATCACGACCAGCGCCAGGGCAATGCCGCGCAGGATGCGTTCGAGAAGCGAGGTGTGTTCCACGCCAGCCTCCTATGCCTGGCCGCGGGCGCGTTCGCGCAGTCGCAGCCAGTTCTTGATGAAAATGTTCGAGAGGAAATAGGTGATCGCCCACAGGATGATCATCAGTGCCGCCGAGCGGCCGACATTGGTCGACTGGAAGAAATTGAGATAGGCCTCGACCTGGAACACGGTCAGCGTGTCGCCCGGACCGCCCTGCGTCATGGCGTAGATGATGTCGAACTGCTGGATGGAATCAAGCAGGCGGAACAGGGTCGCCGTCAGGATGTAGGGGGTCAGCATCGGCAGTGTGATGCGGAAGAAGACGAAGCTGCGTGGCACGCCGTCGAGTGCTGCCGCCTCGAAGGGCTGCGTCGGCAGGCTGCGCAGACCTGCAAGCAGCAGGATCATGATGAAGGGCGTGTAGACCCAAATGTCGACGAGCACGACGGTGAGCAGCGCCGTCGACGGAGACGAGGCCCAGCGGAAATCCTGCAACCCGATCAGGCTGGCGAGATAGCTGAGCACGCCGAAACCGGGATTGGTCATCAGCTTCCACATCAGCGCGGCGAGCGCCGGCGCCGTCATCAGCGGCATCAGCAGCATGATCGAGATGAAGTTGTTCAGCGTCGAGCGCTTTTGCAGTAGCATGGCGATGCCGAGACCGAGAAGCAGTTCAAGCACAACGGTGATGCCGGCGTAGAGCAGCGAGATCTCCAGCGTGTTCCAGAACTTCGGGTCGGTGAAGAAGGAGATATAGTTGTCGCCCCAGTTGAACTGCCGCGCCCAGGGTTGGCTCAACCGGTAGCGCTGGAACGAATAGACCACCGACGTCAGGAACGGGATCAGGATGCCGATGCAGACCAGCAGAGCCGGCAGGCTGAGGAGATAGGGCAGCACCCGCTTGCTGATCCTGAAGCCCGACGGCCTGTTTCTTTGTATTGTCGCCGCAGTCATCGGCTGCTCCGTCATCCTGTTGCTTCGCCGTCCCGGCCGCCCAAGGGAGCAAGGCGGCCGGTCGGGCGAGCAGGCGGCACCTTTCGGGACCGCGTCGCAAACGTCACATCTCAAAGGCTGGCCCGCGGACGGGTCAGCCTTGGCCGCGGCTTAGCCGAGCCCGGCTTCCTTGAGCTGGCTGTTGATGCTCTCGGCCAGCTTGTCGAGGCCCTCGTCGACCGGCACTTCCTTGGCCACCATCTTCTGCAGCGTCGCCGCCCATTCGGTGGTGAGATCGAAGAACAGCGGCTGCGGGGTGAACTTGATGCTGGCGCCCGGCGCCGAGACGTCGAACATCTCGACATAACCCGGATAGCTCTTGTTCAGCTTCTCGCGGAACATCTCGTCGTTCCAGACCGACTGACGAACCGGATTGACGAAGTCCATCTTGGTCGCACCGAACAATGCATGCTCGGGTCCGGATGCCCATTGCATAAAGTACCAGGTGGCGTCCTTGTCCTTGGAGAAGTTGGACATCGACAGCGACCAGATCCAGATATTGGGCGTCGGCGCCTTGGCGGCAGGATTGGCCTTGAATGCCGAAAAGGCGAGCTTGCCGGCCATCTTGTTGTCGCCGCCATTCATGAAGTAGCCAAGGATGTCGGCGTCGTAAATCATCGCCGAAGCACCTGCACCGAGATCGGTGCCGACCTGGTACCAGGTGTAGGTCGACCAGTCCTTCGGGCCGCTCTCCTGGATCATCTGGACCCACTGCTTGTGGAAAGCCTTGGATTCGGCGGTGTTCATCGCGGCCGACAGCTTGCCGTCAGCCGAGACGTTCAGGTCCTTCTGGTCGAAATTGGCGTAGGCCGACAGGAAGCCCGGGTGGATCGTTGCCCAGGAGCGCGAGCCGCGCACGCCGATGCCGTAGACGCCACCGCCGACGTCCTTGGTGAGCTTCGCCGCCGTAGCGACCATCTCATCCATATTGCCGGGAACGCTGACGCCGACCTTGTCGAACATGCCCTTGTTGTAAGTGATGTTGTTCTGTTCGAAGCCCCACGGAATGCACCATTGCTTGGCGTCTTCCGAACCGAGCGCGCCGCCCGGCTGACCGTTCCAGGCGCAGGAATTCTTGACGCCTGGCAGGAAGTCGTCCCAGGCATATTTCGGGTTGGTCTTGGCCGGATCCTTGATCCATTCGTTGAGGTCGGTGATCCAGCCGGCCGGGCCGTAGGTCCAGGTCATGTAGGCGCCGGTCATGAAGGCATCGTATTCGGGCGAGCTGGCCGACAGCGCGGCGGTAACCTTGTCGAAATAGACGTCTTCGGGGAACACGTCATAGACGACTTCCATGCCGGTCAGCTTCTTGAAATTGTCGAGGTTGGCGATCATCGCATCGGCGTAAGGATGCTTGTTGAGCAACAGCTTGATGGTTTTGCCCTTATGCGCCTGCCAGTCGAAATCAGCCGCCAGGGCGCGGGTCTGCCCGAAATTGAGCAGTGTGCCGGCGGTGCTGGCGGCAAGGCCCATTGCACCGAGGCCCTTGATCAGCCCACGGCGGTCGACTTGTCCACGCAGGAATGCGTCGATGAGGTCTTTCTCTTTCTCATGCATTTCTCTTCTCCTCCACAGGGTAGTTTCAACGAAATGGTTGCCGGCTACCCGACCGGCGTCTGTTCCACGAGCGATCGCGCCGTCCGCTCGTCGGTTATCAAGCCTTTGAGATAACGGCCCTCCAGCACTGACTTGATGGCGCGAACCTTCACCTTGCCGCCGGCGACGGCGACAATCCTGCGGTTGCTGATGTCTTCGCGCGCCAGTGCCAGCGCCCGGTCGGAAAGCGTCGTCGCAACGGCCTTTCCGGCATCGTCGAAGAAATGGCCGAGCAGTTCGCCGACACCGCCGTTGCGGCGGATCTCCTCCATCTCGCCCTTCTCGATCATGCCGGTGGCGACAAGCGAGGCCTCACGTTCGGCGGTGCCGATGCCGGCGATGAGCAAGTCGGCGGACTTGGCAAGGTCGAAGACATCGCTGACGCCTTTCTGCCCGAGCAATACTGTTCGATCCTCGACCGTGTTGGCGAACATCGGTACGGGCATCACATAGGCCTCCGCACCAGTCCGCTCGGCGACGCGGTGGATGACGTCATGGGGGTTGGCCGAGAACTTGCGCGTCAGGCCGCCAAGCAGCGAGACGAAACGGATCCTGCCGGCCGATATGCGCGGCAGATATTCCACGCAGGCGGCAAGCGTGCGGCCGTGGCCGACGCCGATCAGCGCCTCTTCGCCGCGTTCGATCTCGCGCTTGAGAAACTGCGCGCCAGCAATGCCGAGCGCCTTGAGCGGCAGGTCTTCGGCATCGAAGTCCGGAACCACCTCGCAGTAGTCGAGGCCGTACCGGCCGGACAACTCATCCTCAAGCTCCACGCATTCTGAGACTTCGCCGTCGATGTAGACTTTGACCAGGCCTTCCTGATTGGCCTTGGTGATCAGGCGATGCGCCTTGAGACTGGTCAGGCCAAGCCGTTTGGCGACCTCCGACTGGGTCAGGCCGCCGGCATAGTGAAGCCAGGCGGCACGGGCTGCCATGCCGGTCTCATCGTCGCGCAGCAGGCCGTTGCCAAAACCAACCATTTCCGCCCTTTGATATTTTTATCAGTTGCTGCAAAATTTTTCACAAGGCGTCGCCCGAGTCAAGCAACCGCTGCGTTTAAATCTCCGGCCAGGAGCTTGCCGGCCGGGGCCGAATAGGGCCGCGCTAACCAACGGGCAAGAAATAACACCGACCGCGCGCCATTTAAAACGTTTGCAATTTCGCTTGAAGTGATTACAAACGTTTCAAAACTTCGTTCGGGAGGAACGATGCCGGCCCGCGTTACCACCCTCAAGGAACTTGCTGCGCAGCTCGGCCTGTCGATTACCACCGTTTCGCGCGCCCTTGCCGGTCACGAGCAAATTGCCTTGAAAACGCGCCAACGTGTCGCCGAGGCTGCGCATCAGGCCGGCTATGTGCCGAACACCGCAGCCCGCACGCTGGTCTCCGGCCGCAGCGGCTTTGTCGGCATGGTGCTTCCGATCCGCGGCCCCAATCTGGTCGATTCCTTCCTCGGCGAATTCGTCACCGGGCTCGGCGAAGGGTTGGTTTCGCACGGCTCCGACCTGATCCTGGCCGCAGCGGCGCAGGGCCAGTCGGAACTTTCCGTGCTTCGCCATGTCGTCGAATCCGGACGCGCCGATGGGGTCGTCGTCACCCGCATCGCCGAGGTCGACGAGCGGCTTGCCTATCTGCGTCACCGCAATTTCCCGTTCGTCGCGCATGGCCGGCTGCTCGACGGCGACTTTGCCTACCATTGGCTCGATACCGATGGCGCGCACGCATTCGGCGAGGCCTTCGACATGCTCTACGATCTCGGACACCGCCATTTCGGCCTGGTGACGATTTCCGAGCCGATGACATTTCGCCATCTCAGACAGGACGGGCTCGCCGCCGCGATCGCCCGCCGGGGCGATCCGTCCGTCAGGCTCGATGTGGCGACGGCGCCGCGTTTCGATCGCGGTGCCCGCATCCAGGCAATCAACCGGCTTTTGCACGCCACCGAGCGGCCGACGGCGATTGTCGCGCTGTTCGACGAGCTGGCGCTGACTGTGATGGAAGAGGCGGGGCGCGCCGGACTTGCCATTCCTCGCGACCTTTCGGTGATCGGCTTCGACAACATAGCCGCCTCCGCCTATGCGCCGCCGGGGCTGACCACTTTCGACGCCTCGATCCGCCGGTGCGCGCGCGAGATCGGCGAGATGCTGCTGACCGTCATCGGCGACAGGCCGGACGCGCCACTGACGCGGCTGGTCCGGCCGACACTTGTCTCGCGGGCAAGCCATGGCCCGGCACCCACAGGACGGAACTGACGCCTTAGCGGCGCACAACCAGGGAGGAAGACGACGATGAATGCGTTGAGGACATTGGCAGGTGCGGTGCTGGCGTTGTCGCTTGCTGCCGGCGCAGCACAAGCCCAGCAGGTGTTGTTCTGGTCGACACAGGCGCGACCAGTGGAAGAGACACAGAAGATGCGCAGCGAAGTGCTGAAGGGGTTTGACGGCCAGGTCGACTATCAGGTCGCCGAGGACGGGCCCTGGCTCACCCGCCTTCAGGCCGAACTGCAGGCCGGCTCCGGCACCATAGGCGTGCTCGGCGGCCTGCACGGAGACTTCTCCACCGTCGGCGCGAACCTTGTCGATCTCTCTGGCGTCGATCTCGGTGGCGTCAAGGTCAACGAGACCTACAAGAAGCTCGGCATGCTCGGCACCGGCGAGCAGAAGTACCTGCCATGGATGCAGGCCACCTTTCTGATGGCGGCCAACAAACAGGCGCTGCAATATCTGCCGGCCGGCACCGATCTCAACACCATCACTTATGACCAACTGATCGAGTGGGCGAAAAACATCGCTGAAAAGACCGGTTCGCCCAAATTCGGTTTTCCGGCCGGCCCGAAAGGGCTGAAGCACCGTTTCTTCGAGGGTTTTCTCCTTCCATCGTATACCGGCTCGATGGTGACGAAATTCCGCTCGGCGGAGGCCGAGACGGCGTGGAATAAGTTCAAGGAATTGTGGCAATACACCAACCCGAATTCGACCAACTATGCCTTCATGCAGGAGCCGCTGCTGACCGGCGAAGTCTGGGTGGCATTCGATCACGTGGCGCGCCTCGCCGACGCCTTCAACCAGAAACCCGACGAGTTTGTCGCCTTCCCGGCGCCGGCTGGCCCGGCAGGCCGCGGCTACATGCCGGTGGTGGCCGGTGTCGCTATCCCGAAGACCTCGCCTGACATGGACAAGGCCAAGGCGCTGGTCGCCTATATGCTGAAACCGGAAACCCAGATCGCGACGGTGAAGGCGACAAACTTCTTCCCCATCGTCGACGTCAAGCTGCCCGACGACATGCCGGCCTCGGTGAAGGCCTTCAGCCCAGTGATCGCCACCATGACCGGAGCTCCCGATGCGTTGCCGGCGCTGCTGCCGATGGGACTTGGCGGCCTCGGCGGCAAGTTCAACCAGGTCTACACCGACAGCTTCGAGCGCATCGTGCTCGGCGGCGACGATGTGCACGGCGTGCTCGACGAACAGGCGACGGCGCTGAAGGCGATCATCGATCAGGCGAAGGCGCCATGCTGGGCGCCCGACAAGCCCTCGCAAGGCGCCTGCCCGGTCGATTAAGAATCCTCCCGGGCGTCCGGATTTCCAGCGCGCCGGGCGCCCACCCCTTTTGAAGCTTCGAATAGAGAGCGCTCCATGCACAGCAAGGCCCTGCCCTATCTGCTGCTGACGCCGGCGACGCTGTTCCTCTGTGTCTTTTTCCTCTACCCGTTCGTGTTGGTCGCCTTCGAGGCGTTCACCCGCGACGGCGGCTTTACGCTCGACAATTTCCGCACCATGGCGGGCAGCTGGAAGTTTCCGGTCACTGTCCGCAATACGCTGCTGCTGAGCGCCATCGTCGTGCCGATCCAACTGGTGATGGCGCTGCTGATGGCAACGGTGGTGTCGCGGCTTGAAACCGGGCGCAGCGCTGCGCTTTACATCTTCGCTATTCCGCTCGGCATCTCCGATCTCGCCGCCGGGCTGATCTGGCTCGCCATCTTCGACCAGTCCGGCTTCCTGAACACCTTGCTCTCCAATCTCGGCGTCATCGACAGGCCGGTCATGTTCCTCGGCTACCAGAGCAAGCTGACGATCTTCATCGCCGTGGCGCTGGCCGAGATCTGGCGCGCGACCGCCATCATGATGGTCATTCTGGTCGCCGGCATGGGGCTGATCCCCCGGGAATACTACGAGGCGGCGGAGGTTTTTGGCGCTAGCCCGTGGAAGCGCTTCATCAAGATCACGCTGCCTCTGCTGCGCCCAAGCCTGCAGACGGCGATCATCCTGCGCGTCATCCTTGCCTTTGAGGTCTTTGCCGTGGTTGCAGCACTCGGCGGCACCAATCTGCCGGTGCTGATGGGCGAGACCTACAATTGGCAGTTCACGCTGCAGGACCACAATGTCGCCGCCGCCTGGCGCTGTTCATCCTCGCCATCTCGATCGGCTTCACGCTGTTCTTCCTGCGGGTGCTGCGTGTGCCGAAGGAGACTCGCATATGAGCACTGTCGCGGAGATCTCGATTGCCGCGCCTGAGGCCCGCAAAGCCGGCAACTGGTTGCTGGTCGCAACGGTCATCCTGCTTTGCGTCTGGGTGCTGCTGCCGATCTATCTGTTGATCGTCAACGCGCTGTCGTCGCCGGAAGAGGTGACCGCCTTTCCCAAGCGCTTCTTCCCGTCATTCGATTTCGGCAGCCTTTCTTTCTTCATCAATTTCGCCGGCGTCGCCAAGGCGCTGTGGAACTCCGTTCTCGTCGCCACGCTGACGATGCTCCTCTCGATCGGCTTCGGCGCACCCGCGGGCTACGCGCTGTCGCGCTTCGAATTCCCGGGCAAGGAAACGTTCCGTTTCCTTGTGCTGATGACCCGCGCCTTCCCGCTGCCGCTGCTGGCGCTGCCGCTGGCGGTGATGTTCATCCGCACGGGCCTCGACGACACCGCGATCGGGCTGGCGCTGGTCCACACCACGCTGGCGCTGCCGTTTGCGGTGCTGATCACCTTCTCGCTGTTCTCCGGCATTCCCGTCGAGCTGGAGGAGGCGGCCTGGACGCTCGGCTGCACGAGATTGCAGGCATTCCGAAAAGTCATTCTGCCGCTGGCGCTGCCGGGCATCGCGGCGTCGGCGGTGTTTGCCTTCACCATCTCCTGGAACGAGGTGTTTGCTGCCGCAGTGCTCACCATAGAGAACCGGACGCTGACCGCCTTCCTGTTGCAGAGCCTCGGCGAATCGCCGCTCTACCTCAAATTTGCCGGTGGCGCGGCACTGGTCATTCCGGCGCTGATCTTCATCTTCGCCGTTCGCAAATATCTGTTCGCCATGTGGGGGATCGCCAACCGATGACGCGCATAAAAGAGAACGCCGATGGCTGAGATCGTCATCAAGCAGGTGGCAAAACGTTTCGGCGGCTTCACCGCGCTGCATTCGATCGACCTGACCATCGCCGACCAGGAATTCATGGTGCTGCTTGGCGCCTCGGGTTGCGGCAAGACCACGCTGCTGAGGATCGTCGCCGGGCTGGAAACGCCAAGCCAGGGCGAGGTCTGGATCGGCGGCCGTCGCGTCGACCATCTGCCGCCGCGCGAACGCGGCATCGCCATGGTGTTCCAGAATTACGCCGTGTTTCCGCACCTGACGGTATTCGAGAATATCGCCTTCGGCCTGCGCATGAAGAAGCTGCCGCAGCAGGAGGTCGACGGGCGCGTCAACCGCACCGCCGAGCTCATGCATATCGAACAGCTTTTGAAGCGCTATTCGGGCCAGCTTTCCGGCGGTCAGCGCCAACGCGTGTCTGTGGCCCGGGCCCTGGCGATGGAGCCTGACGTGATCTTGATGGACGAGCCGCTGTCCAACCTAGACGCGCTGCTGCGGCTCGAAATGCGCGCCGAGCTCAAAGGTGTGCTCGCGGCGTCCAAGACCACCACCATCTACGTTACCCACGACCAGGTCGAGGCGATGAGCCTCGCCGACCGCATCGCCGTCATGCATCAGGGCCGTATCGTCCAGGCCGCCTCGCCGGTAGAGGTCTACCGCAATCCGGCGGCCCGCTTCGTCGGCTCCTTCATCGGCAACCCGCCGATGAATTTCATCCCGGCGACGAAGACGGCCGACGGCAGTTGGACCGTCGCCGGGCTGACGCTGCCCGGCCCCAAAACGGACAAGCAGACGATAGAATTCGCCATTCGCCCCGAGGATGTGGACGCCGGCAACGAAGGTATTAACGCCACCGTGCGCGTTGTTGAGCCGCTCGGACCGCACACGCTGGTCACCTGCGACGTCGAGGGCGGCCTGTTCCGCGCCATCCTCGAATCGAATGCCACGGTCGCCGTCGGCGATCACTTGCGGCTTTCGCCCAAACCCGATCGCATCCGCTGGTTCGATCCCGAAACCACCAACGCCCTTTGATCCCTTCGATTCTGAAAGTACGAACGCCCCGATGATATCTCTTGCTGTCGACGAAACCATCGCCCGCGCCGTCGAGGTGCTCAGGGAAAATGACCAAGGCACCTATACCATACCGACCAAGGGGCTCTACCCGTTTCAGTGGAACTGGGATTCCTGCCTGACCGCGCTCGGCCTTGCCCACTATGACGAGGCGCGCGCCTGGACCGAGATCGACACGCTGTTCGCCCACCAATGGCCAGACGGCATGGTGCCGCACATCGTCTTCCATGTCTGGAGCGACGGCTATTTCCCCGGGCCGGAGGTCTGGCGAACCAACCGCCCGACTGCCACCTCCGGCATCACCCAGCCGGCGGTCGCCGGCTTTGCCGTGCGCCGCTTGTTCGACCAGGCCAAGGACAAGACCCTGGCGGCCGAGCGCGCCCGCGCGCTGTTGCCGAAAATCGATGCTTGGCACCGCTGGTTCTACGAAAATCGCGACCCGGACGGCGAAGGGCTGGTCGCCATAATCCACCCATGGGAGTCCGGCCGCGACAACTCGATCGACTGGGACGAGGCGTTCGAGCGCGTGCCGACCGAAGGCGTCGAGCCCTACACCCGCCGCGACATCCTGCACGCCGATCCGGCGCATCGTCCAACCAAGGCACAGTATGACCGCTATGTCTGGCTGTTGCAGCATTTCCGCGGGCTTGGCTGGGATAATGCCCGGCTGCACGATGCCTCGCCATTCCAGGTCGTCGATCCCGGCTTCAACGCCATCCTGATCCGTTCCGCCGCCGACCTTGCCGATCTCGCCGAGGCACTTGGCGAAACCGAAATCGCAGAAGCCAATCGCGCCCGTGCCGAAAAGGGGCTTTCGGCAATGGAACGGCTGTGGAGCGACGCGCATGGCCAGTACATTTGTTTCGACCGAGTGGCCGGAAAGCATGTTGACAGCGCGTCGGTCGGCGGCATTCTGTCGGTATTTTCGGCCATCCCGGAAAGCCGGGCAGCGACCATCGCTGCAACGATCGAGCGCATCGCCGGCAAAGCGCGTTACATCGTCCCGTCGCACGATCCTGAGGATGGGCGCTTCGACCCAAAGCGCTACTGGCGCGGCCCGGTCTGGCTGGTGGTCAACTACATGATCGCCGACGGCCTTGCCGCCGCCGGCCACAGCCAAATCGCACAACGGATCACGCAATCCAGTCTCGAGCTGATCGCCGAGAGCGGTTTTGCCGAATATTACGATCCCCTCAGCGGCGAGCCGCTCGGCGGCAATCGCTTCACCTGGACCGCGGCAATGGTGATCGAGTTCCTGAAGGGCAGAGCCTGAACGCTTCCGCCTAGGCCGCCGGCTACCAAAGCCCGTTCTGTCTGCCGAATAACAGTCGACCCCATTTGCGTCTGAGGCATGTCCCGGCCCATCAAAACAGGGCCAAGGCATGCCAATCTTCACCATGCCAGAGCTATAATAATTCTTCACAAACCGCTATCTATACTGCGTCGGGGCGGGGAGAAGCGCGGCTTGGAATTCGATCTGAAAACCATTGAGGCGCTTGCTCCCGATCAGGCGTCGCTGAGCGCCGCCTCCAAGCTCACCAAACGAACGAACTGGCCGCGGCTCGAAAAGCATGAGCAGCAGGCGCTCATCTGGGGCGAATGCCAGGGCTCCGGCTCCAATCCTTATCGAGTGGTGGTCGACACGGGTGATCACGGCTACAAATGCACCTGCCCTTCGCGCAAATTCCCATGCAAGCACACTCTGGCCCTGATGTGGATTGCCGCCACCGCGCCAGCCAGTTTTGCCGCTGCCAATACCACGCCGGAATGGGTGAATGACTGGCTTGGCCGACGCAGGAAGACAACGCCACAGCCGGCGCAACCGGTACCCGGTGCGGAAGCCAAGCGCATCGGCGAAGCCTCACAAGCCGACGAGAGCACCGCCATTGAAGACATCGCGGCGCTGGAGCGTCGCGAGGCGGCGCAGCGCAAGCGGGCGGAAAGCACACGAGAAGCAGTGTCGGCTGGGCTCGATGAGCTTGACCAGTGGATTGCCGACCAGTTACGGCTCGGTCTGTCCGGGTTTGTCGACGCCAGCAGCGACCGTTGCCGGCGGATTGCTGCGCGGCTGGTCGATATGAAGGCAGCCGCGCTCGCCGGCCGTATCGACGAGATTCCGTCGCGGCTGATGGCGCTGCGCAGCGAGGAACGGTCTGATGCGGCAATCCGCGAGCTCGGCAAGCTCGTGCTGCTGGCCAAGGCGTGGCGGTCCGAGCCCGACGACCCCGAGCTGAAGCGCCTCGTATCAACGTCGGAACCCCGCGAACAGGTTCTCAGCAGTCCGGATGCAAGACAGGTTGAAAGCCTCTGGGAAGTTCTCGGCGAGAAGATCGAGAGCCGCCGCGATGGTCTGGTCAGCCATTCGACCTGGCTGCTCGATTTGAAAAGCGCCACCCCGCAATTTGCCGTGCTGCTCGACTTTTTCCCGGCTTCGGCCGGGCGCCGGTCCAACGCTTTTGCACCAGGCGACCGTTTCAATGCCCGACTGGTGTTTTATCCATCACGCCTGCCGCTCCGCGCCCTCGTGGTGGAGCGCATGGGGGAGGTTGTGCCCGGCGCGTGGCCCGTTTTTGCTTTTGGCACCGCGAAGGATCCGCTCGCCACGCATGCTTCCCATCAGGACGCCGCGCCCTGGATCGCCGATTGTCCCCTCATGCTGCCGCCCGGTGCTATCCTGCTCGACGATCGGGGCACGGCATGGTGGCAGGCGGAGGATGAACCGCAGGGGATCGCCTTGCCGATCGCCGGCGCGGTAGATCAAACCTTGCTCGGCCTCGACCTTGCAGCCACGGCAGCGCTCTGGAACGGCGCCCGGCTTGAGCTTCTGGCGGCGCAAAGCGAGTTCGGGAGGCTTGATCTGGCGTGAACGAAAGCGAGCAAACAGGCCTGGCGGCAATGCGCGATTGCTGGATCACCGGCGGTGCTACGTTCGATCTGGCTCCGGCCGGATGGAAGGCAATCGCCGGCGGTGCAAGTCCCGACGAACAGGAGCGCCGGCTCCTGGCAATCGCAGCACAAGCGCTCGACGTCGCGCTGCGGCCGGCCGCGCCGACGACACTCAAGCGTCGTCCGCCGCTGCCCAGACTTGCCCTGCCCATTCTGCCGGCACGATTTCGGCCGTTGTTGAGAGCCGCTCTGAAGCACGCCGCCGACGCGAGGCGAAAGGCACGCGTGGCGGCGCTCGTCGCCAGCCGCGGCTTTGTGCTCCATCCCATGGACTGGATGCCCTCGGATCAGAACAGCCCGGACGTCTACGCACCATGGGTAGACTGGCAAGCAAGCATGAACGGGGAAAGGCTTGCCCCACAAGAGAAACTGACTGCGGAAAACTGGGATGAGTTCTATCCCGCCGCGCGACGCTTGGTCCTTGCCGATATGCGCCGTACCGACCCGACATCGGCTCGAATGTTGATCGAAGCCAAGGCGTCGGGCGAACCGGCGGAAGTCAGGCTTGCGCTGGTCGAGCTTATGCGCTTCGGCCTGAGTGCCGAGGACGTGCCTTTCCTGAAAAGCCTTTCCGCCGACAGGTCCGGCAAGGTGCGCGAACTGGCTGGCCGGCTGCTGGCAAGATTAGGAGAGCACGTTCGCCCGAGCGACGGTGGACCGGACGATCCCGTAGCCGAACTCGCCGCCTTTATCACTGAAGGCAGATCGGGCTTCATCCGCCGCCGGACGATCTACACTCCAGCAAAACTAAAATCCCAAGTGCAGGAGCAACGCCGCGCCGAACTGTTCGAGATATGCAACCTCGTCGAGGTTGCCGAACGGTTCAACACTACGGAAGCCGAATTCATAGGAGGCTGGCAATTTGGTGCCGACAATAAAGCCGACATCCTGATCGCACGAATGGTCGCCGCCTCAGGGAGCGAAGCCGCCCTTACGCAGATGGCGGATATGCTTATCGCCGAAGGCGGCAAACCGGCGCTGTTCGTGCTTCACCTCATGCCGCGCCTGGACAGCCGCAGAAAGCGTGTCCTCATCAGGCTGATCCTCAAGGAGACAACTTATCTTGGCATGATCAACCTGGCGGAAGGCATCGATGTCGACCGGCTGGAATGGGACGACCTGACGAATGGACAGGCGCTCGCCGCACTGCGTTCCGCCGCCGGCGGAAAAGACGACGCCGCGCGGCGGGGTCTCGACGATGTACTGGAGACGATCGGCTTCCTTGCCACCGCGACCACGGCAGCGAAATTGATCGACGACATGGTCGCGGCGGGCGTGCCGCCCGCGGCTCCTTCACTCGGGCTTCTACGTCTCAATGCATCACTGGCGGGGCCTGGAAGCAACACATGACCAATCCGGAGAACAGCAAAATGAACGCAGCCATCCGCCTCCCGGTCGAGCAGGCCTACGCTTCGGAATTGCAGGCGCTGGCGCGCGATGACGACCGGCAGAGGCCTGCCGGCTGGAGCCTGTCGCCACAGGCTGTGCTGACCTATTTGCTAGGCGGGAAGGCCGGTGACGGCACCTTGGTAACGCCAAAATATGTCGGTCGCCGCCGGTTGATGGAAACCGCGGTAGCGACGCTCGCCACCGACCGTGCACTCTTGCTGCTCGGCGTTCCCGGAACCGCCAAGTCCTGGGTGTCTGAACATCTTGCCGCCGCCATCATGGGCGACTCGACGCTGATCGTGCAGTGCACGGCCGGCACCGACGAGAACCAGATCCGCTATGGCTGGAACTATGCGCAGCTACTGGCAAAGGGCCCGAGCCAGGAAGCGTTGGTGCCGACGCCGCTCTACCGAGCCATGCAGAACGGCAAGCTCTGCCGGCTGGAGGAACTGACCCGCATGGGCTCAGACGTGCAGGACACGCTGATCACCGTGCTTTCCGAAAAGATGATGCCTATCCCGGAATTGAACACCTCGATCTACGCCCAGCGCGGCTTCAACATTATCGCCACGGCAAACAACCGCGACAAAGGTGTCAACGAGCTCTCCTCGGCGCTCAAGCGTCGCTTCAATGTCGTGGTGCTGCCATTGCCGGAAGACATGGCCGAAGAGGTGGCGATCGTCTCCAAACGGGTCGACGAGATGGCTGGCGGACTCGACCTGCCGGTGCCGAAAAATGTCGGCGAGGAGATCGCCCGTGTGCTGACCATTTTCCGCGAATTGCGCTCCGGCGCGACTGCCGACGGCAAGGTGACGCTGAAGACGCCTTCCGGCTCGCTGTCGACCGCAGAAGCGATCGCCACGATGGTTGGCGGGCTCAGCCAGGCGGCGTGGTTCGACAGTGGCAAGCTCGGCGCCGAAGGTCTCGCCGCCAGCCTTGTCGGCGCGATCGTGAAGGATCCGGTACAGGACAAGGTGGTGCTGGAGGAATATCTGGAAACCGTGCTCAAGAAGCGGGCCGACTATGCCGGCTATTACGCGGCGCTGAACGCAGCGATCTGACGCCATGGGCCACGGCGACATTGCCTATTTCGGGATACGCCATCACGGGCCGGGTTCCGCCGACAGCCTGGTGCAGGCACTGAAGGATTTGAACCCGGTCGCCGTGCTGATCGAGGGGCCGATCGACGCCTCTGAGCTTCTGCCCATGCTGGCCCGCCCCGAAATGCAGCCGCCTGTGGCGCTCCTTTGCTATCCGGAGGACGATCCGGCTTCGACAAGCTTCTGGCCTTTTGCCGAGTTCTCGCCCGAATACCAGGCGGCGCTTTGGGCTGTGGGCAATAAGGCGACGTTGCAGTTTATCGACCTGCCGTCATCGGCACGGTTCACCACTGCTGCGATCGGTGGCGCGGAGGACACCGATGCGACCGAAGCTACCCAAGCCCCCGAGGATGGTGACGCGGCTCCGCTTCCGCGTGATCCGATAGCCATGCTGGCACACGCCGCCGGTTATGAGGACGGCGAAAGCTGGTGGTCGGACATCATTGAACAGAACCCGGAACCCGGCCCCATATTTGCGGCCATCGCCGATGCGATGACGACACTGCGGAATGGTGAGGGTCCGATCGCGCAGTTCGAAGCCAAGCGCGAGGCGCATATGCGGCTCGAAATCGCCAAGGCGCGTAAGCAGTTCGACGGGCCGATCGCCGCCGTCTGCGGGGCATGGCATGTGCCGGCGCTGCAGGCCACCCACACTCAGAAAAACGATCAGGTCCTGATCAAGGGAATTGCCCGGCGCAAGAGCACAATGACATGGGCACCGTGGACGGGACCGCGCCTGGCGCTGGGATACGGCTATGGCGCGGGCGTCGTCGCACCGGGCTGGTGCAAGCATCTTTGGCGCACGCGCGGCCGGCGCGATGCGGCGACCCTGTGGCTTGCGACGATCGCCGCCGTGCTGCGGGCGAAGGGTCACCTGATCTCGACCGCTTCGTTGATCGAAGCGGAGCGGCTCGCCCGGACGCTTGCCGCGATTCGCGAACGACCGAAACCCGGATTTGAGGAATTGCGCGACGCCGCGATCGCCGCCCTCTTCAACGGCGAAGCGTTGCTGTGGAGGTTGGTTGAGGCCGAGCTGCTTCTGGGTTCGGACGTCGGCGAAATTCCGCCCGACACACCGCTGGCGCCGCTGATCGAGGATCTCCAGCGTAACCAGAGGGCGGCGCGCCTGAAGCCTGAGGCGCTGGAACGGGAACTGTCGGTCGACCTGCGAAGCGAAAGCGGGCTGTTCCGCTCGACATTGCTGCATAGGCCTGAACGTGCTCGGTGTGCATTGGGGTAAGTTGACTGACAGCGGCCGCAGTCGTGGCACCTTCCGCGAGCGGTGGACGCTGGTCTGGGATCCGGAATATTCCGTCCGTCTGGTCGAGAACCTGATTTACGGTCCGACCATCGAAAAGGCTGCCAATGGCCGCCTGATCCAGATGATCGAAACGGCGGCGACGCTCGATACGCTTGCGGCACTGGTCCAGAGCGCCATCACTGCAGGCCTGTCGGAAGCATCGACTGCCGGCCTCACGGCGTTGGAGGCACGCGCGGCGCGCAGCAGTGAATGCCTGGAGATCCTGGCGTCGGTGCCGCCGCTCGCCGACATTGTCCGCTACGGCGAGGCCCGCAAAACGCAAACGGACCGGCTGTCCGGCCTCATGGAGCGGCTGATCGTCGAAGATGCGATCGCGCTTCCCTACGCTGCGCGCGATCTGGATGAGCAGGCCGCCGCGACACTGGTTGGTGCGATGCGCAAGGCCGATGAGGCGATCAGGCTGGTCGAACCCAGCCAAGACGTGCTGGACGGATGGCGCAACGGGCTGGCGGCCGTGCTGGAGGCGTCACGGTCGACGGCGCTGCTGGCCGGGTGCGCCGCACACCTGCTGTATGAAGCTGGTCGCCTGTCCGCCGAAGCCGCTGCCGGGCTGCTCGGGCGACGCCTGTCACCGGGGACGCCTGTCACTGACGCGGCCGGGTTCTTCGAAGGCTTCTTCAGCACAGCCGGTCAACGGCTGATTTATGACGAGAGTCTGCGCGGTGCGGTCGATGGGTGGCTCAGATCCCTGGACGAAGATGCTTTCATCGCGCACCTGCCGTTGCTGCGCCGCGTCTTTTCCAATCTGGATCGCATGGAACGCCGCCGGCTGATCGAAGCGGTCCTCGGCCGCGCCGCGCGCTTGCCGGCTGGCGTGACGCCGACGCCGGATGGCGGCGAGGCATGGCGCCGGCACCTGGGGCTGCTTGGACCATTGCTCAACGGAGAAACCGGCAATGGATGACGAGGCCGAAATGAACGAACCCGCCCCGCTCACTGCCGGCGGAAGGGAGCGCCGCTGGCGACTGGCGATCGGCGCCGATGACGAAACGTCTGGGGCACTTTCCAGCGACGATAAACGGCTTTCGGCGGCACTCGACGCTCTCTACGGCGACGGCATTAGCGCCGCTTCTGCCGACCCGCGCAAGCGGCGTGGCGGCCTTGGCCGGTCGGCGCCGCGCGTTGCACAATGGATGGGCGACATCCGCTCCTTCTTTCCGGCGCAGGTCGTCCAGATCGTCCAGAAGGACGCCTTCGAACGGCTGGACCTGAAGCAGATGCTGATGGAACCGGAATTCCTCAAGGCGATCGAGGCGGACGTCAATCTCGTCGCCGACCTGATTTCGCTGCGCTCGGTCATGCCGGCCAAGACCAAGGACATTGCCCGGACGATCATTGCCGATATCGTCGGCAAGCTGATGCAGAAGCTGGAGCAGAAGACCGCCGAGGCGATACGCGGCGCTCTCGATCGATCGAGACGCACCAACCGCCCGCGTGCACGCGATATCGACTGGCAGCGCACTATTTCGGCGAACCTTCGCCACTATCAACCCGAGCATAGGACCATCGTGCCGGAGAAACTGGTCGGCTTCATGCGCAAGCAGCGCCGGCTTGTCGATCTGGATGAGGTCGTTCTCTGCGTCGACCAGTCCGGCTCGATGGCAAGCTCGGTGGTCTACGCCTCGATCTTCGCGGCGGTGATGGCCTCGCTGCCGGTTGTGCGCACGAAGCTTGTCTGCTTCGATACGGCGATCGTCGACCTGACCGAAGAGCTCAGCGATCCCGTCGAGGTGCTGTTCGGCGTGCAGCTTGGCGGCGGCACCGACATCAATCAGGCGGTCGCCTATTGCGCCGACCGTATCGAACGGCCCACCAAGTCGCATCTGGTGCTGATCACCGATCTCTATGAAGGCGGTAATGGCCAGGATCTGCTGCGGCGACTGGCAGCGCTGGTTCGATCCGGCGTAAATGTCGTCGTGCTTCTGGCGCTGACCGATCAAGGCCGGCCCGGCTACGATCCAACAATGGCAGGCTCGGTAGCAGTCCTTGGTATTCCCGTCTTCGCCTGCACGCCGGATCTGTTTCCGGACATGATGGCTGCGGCCTTACGCCGCGACGATATCGGAGCATGGGCGGCAGGCGCCGACATCAAGGTGGTCCGCGCCGAAACGCAGGCGTCGAGCCACCCATCACCAACTGCCACAGTTTGACAAAACGCGGTCCGCGCCTATGGTCGACCTGTTACAGGAGCGGTGCATGGCGACAGCAACCGACTGCATTTTTGGCGGGTTTTCCGCATGTTTTCTTTCCAGCGAAATTCGCGTCAAGCCGCTCCTGCAATTCTCAGCGGTCTTCGCGTGCGTTGCATCGATATCTGCGCGCCAATAGCATCCGTGAGCGCCCTCTCCTCGCGAACCGCCGAACTTCTGTCGCGACTTGAGGGTCGGCTGGATCGGTCGGCGATCGTCTCGGCAGATGAGGCCGGGCCGCGTTACAGGGAAGACCCCGACGGCAAGACCGGTGCGCGGCCGGAGGTCGTGCTGCGACCGCGCACTGCCGGCGAGGTGTCGGACATACTGCGCCTGTGCAATGAGGCGGGGCAGAGGCTTGTGGTCCAGGGTGGCCGGACCGGGCTTGCCGGCGGCGCTCGCATCCAACCCGGCGAAGCTGTGCTGTCGCTGGAGCGCATGACTTCCGTTGAAGCTCTCGACCGCGAGGCGGCGACCATCATCGCCGAGGCCGGCGCGCCGCTGCAAGCGGTGCAGGAAGCCGCCGATGCGGCCGGCTTGCTGTTCGGCGTCGACATCGGAGCGCGCGGCACGGCCACCGTCGGTGGCAATGTCGCCACCAATGCCGGCGGCATCCGCGTGCTGCGCTACGGTATGTACCGGGCTCAGGTGCTTGGCCTGGAAGCGGTGCTTGCCGACGGCAGTATCCTGACCTCGCTCAAGGGTTTGGCGAAGGACAACTCCGGCTACGACCTCAGCCAATTGTTCATCGGCAGCGAAGGCACGCTCGGCGTGGTCACGCGCGCATGCCTGCGGCTGCATCCGAAGCCGGCCACCGAGATCAACGCCTTCTGCGCGCTTGCTTCGCTGGACGCGGCGATCACGTTGCTTGCGCTGCTCAGGCGGAAGCTCGGGCCCTTGCTATCGGCCTATGAGGTGAATTTCGCACCGCTCTATGGCGCCATGATCGCCGGCATGGAGGCGCTGGCGCCGCTGCCCGCCGGCTCGCCCGTCTATGTGCTTGCCGAGATACAGGGCAGCGAGCCCGACCGCGACGGCGAACGTTTTGCCGCGGTGCTGATGCAGACGGTTGAAGATGGCGTGATCGACGACGTGGTCGTCTCGCAATCGCCGCGCGAATTCCGGGCGCTCTGGGCGGTGCGAGAAGAGGCCAACCGTTTCCTGTTTTCGATGGCAGGCCTGATCGGCGTCGATATCAGCATCCCACTGGCGAGAATGGCGACTTTCCTGGGCGAAACAGAAGCCGCCATCAGGGCCGTCGACCCTGGCGCCGACATCTACGTCTTCGGCCATCTCGGCGATGGCAATCTGCATTATCAGGTCCGCACCGCGGATCCGGCGGCCGCATACGGCATCGTGTACCGCGGTGGTGCCACCGCCGGCGGTGGCGTTTCGGCCGAACATGGCATCGGCCTCGACAAGAAGGAATGGCTGCACCTTGTGCGCAGCGACGCCGAGATCGCGGCCATGCGCCGCCTGAAAGCAGCCTTCGACCCGAACAACATCCTCAATGCCGGGCGCATCTTCGACCTGGCGCCGGGCTGAAATCGAAGGCCGGTAGCGCTGGCCGGATACTGTCTCTATCTGGTCGCGCTCTTCAATTCCGCATGCGCAACCGCAATGCGGGCAGCAAGCGCGGCGTTGTTGCGGACCAGCGCGATGTTGGCCTTCAGGCTGCGGCCTTGCGAAAGCTCATTGATGCGTGCGAGCAGAAATGGCGTTAGTTCCTTGCGCCCGATGCCGCGCTTCTCGGCCTCAGCCACGGCCGCTGCGATCGTGCCGTCGATGAACGCCGGATCGAGCGCGTCCGCTTCGGGGATAGGGTTGGCGACGAGAATGCCGGTGCCGGATTCCATCTCGTCATGCAGCAGCATGGCTCGCGCGATCTCGTCGGGCGTGTCGAGGCGATGATCGGCCTTGAGCCCGCTGGAGTGGGTGTAGAAAGCCGGAAAATCATCGCTCCCATAGGCGATCACCGGCACGCGCTGAGTTTCCAGATATTCCAGCGTCTTCGCAATATCGAGGATCGACTTAACTCCGGCGCAGACGACGGTCGTGCCGGTTTGGCCGAGTTCGGTCAGGTCGGCGGAGATATCGAAAGTGGCTTCGGCGCCGCGATGCACGCCGCCGACACCGCCGGTCGCAAAAATGCCGATCCCGGCTAAAGCGGCGATCCGCATCGTCGCCGAGACGGTGGTTCCGGCCGAGCCGCCGCGCACCATGATGGCGGCGAGATCGCGCCCGGAAGCCTTGACCACGCCCTTTGCCGCTGCCAGCTCTTCCAGTTCACGGTCGTCGAGGCCAACCTTGATCTTGCCGGCGACCACTGCGATCGTGGCGGGCACGGCGCCGTTTTCACGCACTACGGTCTCGACACCACGGGCAGTTTCCAGATTGGCCGGATATGGCATGCCGTGGGTGATAATCGTCGATTCCAATGCCACCACCGCGCGGCCTTCATCAAGCGCAGCAGCGACTTCATCGTTCAGGTGGACAAGGAAAGGTTTCATATCATCTCGCTTTCAGGCAGGAATGCGGTACATGCCGGCGGCAAGGAAGCGCGGCGACAGATCGGGATGGACGCTGGATTCGCTCTCGGTGGTCAGTGTGGCAAGCAGTGCGCCGGTGCGCACGGCATGAGCGACCGGCTCACCCGAAAGCACCTTGTACAGAGTGCCGGCGATCATCGCGTCACCGGCGCCGGTGATGTCGACGGGCTGGGCCGGGACGGAGTGCATGTTCGTCACACCGCTCTCGGTCGCAACGGCAAATCCATGCGCGCCTACGGTCACGATCACCTCTCCGGCGCCGGCCGCGCGCAGCGCTGCCGCTGCTTCCTCCGGCGTCAGCCGCTTGTCGGCATCCGTCATGCCGAGCATCATATTGGCCTCGTCATGATTGGTGAATAGAAGATCGATGCCGGTCAGGTCCTTCGGCAGGCGCGCTGATTTCGGCGACGAGACCGCGTCGACGGCGAGCTTGAAGCGCGCGGCCTGCTTGCGCGAGATCAGTGCTGCGAGGGTCGCAGCCGGCAGATTGCAGTCGATGAACACCCATGTCGCCGAAGCCAGATGCGGCCAGAAGCGGTCGAGATAGGACGACGAAAACAGATCGAAGATCTCCATGTCGGCAATGCCGAGCACGAGGTCGTTGTTGCGGTCGAGGATGGCCGCGTATTCCGCCGTCGGCCGTTCCGCGGTGGTGATGACCTGGCTGACATCGGCGCCGAGGTCGCGCAGATGCCGCACCATTGAGCGGCCGGTTTCATCGTCGCCGACGATCGAGACGAAGCTTATGTCGACGCCGAGGCGGGCAAGGTTTTCGGCGACGTTGCGGGCAACCCCGCCGAAGCTGCGATAGCCGTCGACCGGGTTCGACGTCTCGAAAATCAGATCCTTCTTGGCGTGGTACTTGCGGTCGAGCACCGCGCCGCCGACGCAGACCATGCGCTTGGACGTCGGCAAGACGTAACCACGGCCGAGAATGTATCCCTTGTTGACGAGTTGCACGATGTGAGCCGCGACCGTCGAGCGGGCGATGCCGAGCACCGTTGCTATGTCCTGCTGGCCGGCGAATGGGTTCGCCGCAATGAGGTCGAGAACCGCTTGTTCCTGTGCTCCAAGGTCGTCCATTGTCTCACCCGGCCGTCAAATTCGAGGCTGAACGCTTTCGCAACAACAGATGACATTGTCAACATTTGTTTCGACCGGCGGCATTTGACCAATCGGCGCTCCCGCGACTCTCTGCCAGCCGGACGAAGAAAGCGGGTGAGCACATTGAAGAAAGCTATTTCACCAAGGAGGACGAAAGTTGCTCTTGTCGGCGTGCAGCGCCAGGGAGGAACTGAGGCCTTAACGCGAGACGGCGAAGAGCGCTAAGCCTTCAGCACCGAGACGGCCAATTCGCTGTTGTGGACGTATTCGTTGGCGTCAGGCTGCTTCTGCACGAGCAGGATGAACAGCAGGTCGGTCAGCGTCAGTTGTGCATCACGCGCAGTTATCGATGACGAGCGCGCGCGCTCTTCATCGGCGATCGTGTGGAGGCGAATGTCGGCAACCCGGCTCAGCGGATTGTCGCGAAGTCCGGTGACGGCGATAACAGTGGTGCCACGTTTGCGGGCAAGTTCAGCTATCCGCAGGGTTTCGATGCTCGCCCCGGAATAGGAGAGCGCGAACAGCACGTCACCTCGTCCAAGCGTCGAGACATTGGCCATTTGCACATGGCTGTCGCTGTCGTGCAGCACGTTGCGGCCGAGCTTCATCAGCTTGTAGGAAAAATCGCGCGCCACCAGCGAGGATGCGCCGACGCCGGCCAAATGAATGCGGCACGCACCGTTCAACGCTTCGAGGGCCTTGCCGATTTCCTGCTCGGTGTTGGCCGCGACGGTCTGTTGCATCGACAAGAGCTTGCTGCCGATCAGCTTGCGCAAGATGACCAGATAGCTGTCGTCGACCTCGATCGAACCGTGGATCATGCCGGCCGGCACGTGCCATTCCTGCGACTTGGCCTCACTGACGGCGAGCTTAAGCTCCTGATAGCTGGAATAGCCGAGCTTCTGGCTGAACTTGACGACGCTCGACTGGCTCCGGCCGATCTCGGCGGCAAGCGCCGCCGTCGACAGGCGGAGCATCTGGTCGGGATTATCGACGATATACCGACCGATCTCGCGGTCGCCGGGCGCCATGACTTCGAGCTTGGCCTCGATCTTCTTCAGGACGGACATGCGTTCCTCCATTGCCTGTCATCGACAATGCCAAGCCAAGGAATAAATTATTCCGTCTCTGATTGACAGCCAAGAATGAACCATCAAATCTCAACTGGTGCGGTTGCGGCCCAGCCTTCGGGCATGTCGACGATTCGGACATGAAAGATCGGAGACTCGCCGACAGCTCGGGATTAGGTCAGAGCCATGGACAAATTGCGGATCGTCGGCGGGCACAGGCTTGAGGGCGCGGTGACGATCTCCGGCGCCAAGAACGCGGCCTTGCCGCAAATAGCGGCGGCGTTGCTCAGCCCCTATCCGCTGCAGCTGACCAACCTGCCTGAGGTGACGGATGTCGACAATATGCTTGGCGTCGTCGGCCTTCATGGGGCCGAAGTCACCAGATCGGCGCATGCCGCCACAATCGATACCAGTGCTGCCGCTTCCAGGGAGACAAGCTACGATACCGTCAGGCGCATGCGCGCGACGGTGCTGGTTCTCGGTCCACTGCTTGCCCGCTTCGGCCATGCCCGGGTCTCGCTGCCTGGCGGCTGCGCGATCGGCGCACGGCCGGTCGACATGCATGTCGCCGCACTTGCCGCACTTGGCGCCGATATCGCGATCGAAAACGGACTGATCGTCGCGTCTGCGCCGGGCGGACTGAAAGGCGCGCGCATCGTTTGGAGCTCGCCGTCGGTCGGCGCGACCGAAACGGCGATGATGGCGGCGACGACGGCAAACGGCGAGACCGAGATCCTCAACGCGGCCCGCGAGCCGGAGGTGGCCGATCTTGCCGCCTGCCTGAACGACATGGGCGCGCGGATCGAGGGCGCCGGCACGCACCGCATCCTGATCGGGGGCAGCACAGACTGGCGCGCCGCCACGCACGACATCATCCCGGACCGGATAGAGGCCGGCACCTATGCCGTCGCAGCGGCCATCACCGGCGGTCAGCTCGAGCTGACCCACGCGCGGCTCGAGCACATGGCATCCGTCGTCCAGCTGCTCGAAGCAGCCGGTGTGAAAATATGGCCGGGCGACCGCGGGCTGATCGTATCGAGAGACGGGCCGCTCAAGGCGGTCGACGTGACGACGGAGCCCTATCCGGGCTTTCCGACCGATCTCCAGGCGCAGTTCATGGCGTTGATGTGCTGTGCCGAGGGCGCTTCGCTGTTGCGCGAGACGATCTTCGAGAACCGCTTCATGCATGTGCCTGAACTGATGCGGCTCGGCGCCAATATCAAGCTGCAAGGCACCATGGCGCTGGTGCGCGGAGGCGAGAAGCTGAAGGGCGCGCAAGTGATGGCGACCGACTTGCGCGCCTCCGTCTCGCTGGTGCTGGCAGCGCTGGTGTCGGAGGGCGAGACGACGATCAATCGCGTCTATCATCTCGACCGCGGGTACGAGCAGTTGGACCGCAAGCTCCGGCTGTGCGGCGCCCAGATCGAACGAATAAGGCAATGAGTGCCGGTGGGGCGTCTCCGCATTATTTCCTGGGCGTCGATGGCGGCGGAACCGGCTGCCGGGCGCGTATCGAAGACGAAGCAGGAACCGTGCTCGGGCAAGGCCTGTCGGGCCCGGCGACAACGCGACTCGGTATAGAGGTGGCCTGGGCCTCGATTGCCAAAGCCTTTGGCGCGGCGATCGAAGAGGCAGGGTTCGCGGCGGCGGAAATCGCCAGGATCCGCGCGGGTATCGGTGTTGCCGGCATCGGCCGTAAGGGTGCGCTCGAGGCGTTTCATGCCATCGAACAACCCTTTGCGAGCATCGACTTCGTCAGCGACGGCGTCGCGGCTTGCCTTGGCGCGCATTCCGGCCAGGACGGCGCCATCGTCATAGCCGGGACCGGTTCGATCGGGCTCGGCTTTGTCGAAGGGCGCGACCTGCGCGTCGGCGGCTACGGTTTTCCGATTTCCGACGAGGGCAGCGGCGCCGATCTCGGACTGAAGGCAGTGCAGTTCGCCTTGCGAGCCCATGACGGCCGGCATGAGCGGACGGCGCTGCTGGCCGAGGTGATGCAGCGCTTCAAGGACGATCCGTTCGAGGCGGTGGCCTGGATGGACCGCGCCAGCGCGACGGACTATGCCGCCATGGCGCCGATGGTGATCCGCCATGCCGACCAGGGCGATCCGGCCGGTCGGCGGATCGTGCAAGGCGCTGCCGAGCAGATCGACACCTTCGTGCGGGTGCTGTTCGAAAAAGGCGCGCCGCGGATTGCGTTGCTCGGTGGGTTGTCCAGCCCGCTTGAGCCATGGCTCGCTCCCGACGTCCGCCGACGGCTGAAGCCGGCCGACGGCGATGCGGTTTCGGGAGCCATAATCCTGGCCAGACAATCCCTCTGCCGCCAGTGATGCCTTGCTCGGCAAGGAATATAATATTCCTACTTTCCGTTGACAGAGGGAATATCGAATTCTAAAAAGTTAACGAAACAGAACCGGCGCAGCCGGTACAGAGCCGACGGCCAGGTGCAGGCACTGGACGCCGCTTGCCGCGGGCATCACAGTCCTGCTCGCAGTCGCACTTGAAAGTAAGCGAAGTGGTCGAACAAGGGTTGATGTCGGAGCTGGAGCGGCTGATTTCCGAGGACCGGAACCCGAAAACCATGGACATCGATCTGTTGCCGACCCTCGAGGTGCTGCGCAAGATCAATGACGAGGACAAAGGCGTTGCGGCAGCCGTCGAGAAGGTCATCCCCGATATTGCTGCGGCCGTGGACCGGATCGTGAGCGCGTTCCAGAACGGTGCACGCCTTGTCTATATGGGGGCTGGCACCAGCGGCCGGCTCGGCGTCCTCGACGCCTCGGAATGTCCGCCGACCTTCGGCGTACCCGAGGACATGGTGGTGGGCCTGATCGCCGGCGGCGTCGACGCGCTGATGCACTCTGCGGAAGGCGCCGAGGACGATCCGAAACAGGGAATAAAGGCGCTGCAGGACATCAAGCTGACCGCTGGCGACGTGGTGGTCGGCATCGCTGTCAGCGGACGCACACCTTATGTGATCGGTGGCCTGACCTATGCCAAGGAAGTGGGAGCCACCACCGTGGCGTTGTCCTGCAATCCTCGATCGACCATTGCCGGCATTGCCGATATTGGCATCTCTCCGGTGGTTGGCCCGGAGGTCCTCACCGGCTCGACCCGGCTGAAATCGGGAACCGCGCAAAAGCTGGTGCTCAATATGCTGTCTACCGCCAGCATGATCCGCATCGGCAAGAGCTATCAGAACCTGATGGTTGACCTCAATCCAAGCAACAAGAAGCTTGTCGCAAGGGCGGTTAGGATCGTGATGCAGACGACCGGCTGCGCGGCACAGCAGGCACGACAGGCACTCGACCAGACCGGCAATGATGTAAAACTGGCAATCCTGGTGACGATCACCGGCATGGGTGTCGAAGAAGCACGTAAGGCGCTTGCCAACGCGGGAGGTTTCCTGCGCAAGGCGATAGGCGAAAAGACGGTGTAAGACCGCATGGATACTGGGCCGATGTTCCGGGGCGTGTGTCCCTTTGAAGCGGTCCGGGGAACTGCAAGGCATCTGGTTTAACATAATGGGAGACGACAATGGTACGGCACATTGGCAAGAAACTGCTTACCGGCATGACGCTCGCGGCAATGGTTGCCATCGCCGCGCTACCGGTGCAGGCGAGTGCGGCGACGCTGCATATGGCGTGGTCGCAGGACGCCACCGGGCTTGATCCGCACAAGCAGACCGCATTCTCCTCACTGCGGCTGCTGGAGCTGATCTACGAACCGCTGGTGCGGCTCGACGCAAACCTGCAAATCACGCCCGCGATTGCCGATTCATGGCAGTTCTCGCCGGACGGCAAGGAGCTGAGCTTCAGGCTCAATCCGAAAGCAAAATTCCAGAACGGCGCCGCCGTGACCTCGGCCGACGTCAAGGCATCGTTCGAGCGCATACTCGACGAGAAGACGGGTGCTGCGGCGCGCGCCAACTTTCTCTCGATCGCCAGCATCGACACGCCCGATCCCGCCACCGTCGTGTTCCACCTCTCGCAGCCGGACGTGCCGATCCTGACGGCGATGAGCGACGTCAACGCGGCGATCGTCCCGGCAAGCGAAATCGCGGCCGGCTCGATCGGCACGACAACGATCGGCTCGGGTCCGTTCAAGCTCGAAAAATGGGATCCGAATTCCAAGGAAGTGCTTGTCGCCAACAAGGACTGGGCAGGCGGCGCGACCGGCGTCGACGGCATCGATATCAGCGTGCTGCCGGACGAGACGGCGATTCTGGCGGCGATGCGCACCAAGCAGATCGATTTTGCCCTGCTCAACGATCCGCTTGTCGCCACGCTGGTGCCCAAGGAAGCCAGCCTGCAGTTGAACCGCGTGCCGGTGCTTGCCTATCACGTGCTGCAGCTCAATCCCTCCCGCAAGCCGATGACCGAACTCAAGGTGCGTCAGGCGATTTCCTGCGCCATCGACCGGCAGGAAGTGCTGGACACCGCCTCGCTCGGCGAAGGCAAGGTCACCGGCCCGCTGACCATCCCGGCACTGGCGACCGATCCGAAGCAGTTGTTCTGCTATAAGCGCGACATTGAGAGGGCCAAGCAGTTGATGGCCGAAGCCGGCTATGCCGACGGCTTTTCGGCGACCGTGATCGGCGCCACCGGCGAGCCGCCGACGGCAGCGGCGGAAGCCCAGGTCATCCAGTCGCAACTCGCAGAAATCGGCGTCAAGCTCGACATCAAGATGATGGAGCTCAACGTCTATGTCGACGCCTGGCTGAAGGGCGATTTCGACATGGCAGTCGCGCTGAACGGCGGCAGGGCCGATCCCTACACTATGTACAACCGCTACTGGACCAAGACGGGCAATCTGCAGAAGGTGGCGAACTATATCGACGACACGCTGGACAGTCTTATGCAGAAGGGCCGCACCGAGACCGACCCGGCAGCGCGCAAAGCGATCTTCGCCGACTTCGAGAAGCACATCACTGAGATGTCGCCCTGGATCTGGCTCTACACGTCCTACAGCTACACGGCACAGCAGAAGAATATCGCAGGATTCGAACCGGTGCCGACAGGTTCGCTGTTCAGCCTCGCCAAGGTGACGATCCAGTAGCTGCTTCGATGCCGAACGAGAGGATATTCTTCGCGTGAACTATCTGATGCGGCGACTGGCGACCTTCCCTCTCGTCCTGCTTGGCGTGTCCATCGTGGTGTTGCTGGCGATCCGGATGGTTCCGGGCGATTCGATCACGGCAATGCTGGGGACCGAAGCCGGCCTGCTGACGCCGCAGCAGCGCGATGCGCTTGCAGCTTATTTCGGCATCGACCAGCCCTGGTTCATCCAATACTGGCGCTGGCTGCTTGGTCTTTTCCAAGGTAATCTCGGCATTTCGTCCACCTATGGCAGGCCGGTGCTCGACGTCATCCTCGAGCGTTTCCCGCTAACGCTGGAACTCGCCCTGCTGTCGATGGTCATCGCCCTGCTTGTCGGCATGCCGGCGGGGATCTTTGCCGCCACCCATAACGAAAAGCTGTCCGACCTCGGCGTGCGCGTTGTCGCAATGATCGGGCAGTCGACGCCGAACTTCGTCCTTGCCCTGCTGATCATCTACACGCTGTCGGCGGGGTTTGGCGTTTTGCCGGCGATGGGCGAGTTTTCGCCGCTGTGGCAGGATCCGCTGCGCAATCTCGGCCAGCTGTTGCTGCCTGCGGTCACGCTTGGATTTGCCTTCGCGGCTTCGGTGACCCGCATATCGCGTTCGGCGATGCTCGATGTGCTCAGCGACGACTATGTCAGGACGGCGCGCAGCAAGGGCGTTTCGGCGCGCGGCGTCATCTGGCGGCATGCTTTGCCCAACGCGCTCATCCCGGTCGTGACGCTGAGCGGCATAGAGTTCGGCTACCTCCTGGGCGGAGCTGTCATCGTCGAGCAGATCTATGCGCTGCCCGGTCTCGGCCGCATGGTGCTGGATGCCATCCTGCAGCGCGATTACGCGCTGGTGCAGGGAAGCGTGCTGTTCATCGCCTTCAACTTCATGATCGTCAATCTCCTCGTCGACCTCGCCTATGTCGCGCTCGACCCGCGTATCCGGCTAAGTGAGCACTGATGGCGACATTGCGGGCTATATTTGCGCATCCCAGCGGCCGCATCGGCGGTGCGATCGTTGCGCTTTATCTGCTGCTTGCCGTGCTTGGCATGCTGGGGCTGACGCCGCACAATCCGCTGACGCAGCACCGGGTCGAACGGCTCCATGCGCCTGATAGCACCTACTGGATGGGCACGGACCTATTCGGCCGCGATGTCGCAAGCCGCCTGATGACCGGGATCGGCCAGTCCTTCATCGTGGCCTTCTTTTCGGTCGCCGTCGCGACACTGGCCGGCACCGTGCTCGGGCTGGCGGCAGCCTGGTTCGGGCGCCGCTGGGACGGCCTAGTGATGCGCATCATGGACGTTGTGCTGGCGTTCCCGGCGATCCTGCTGGCGCTGCTGATCGTCGCGGTTGCGGGACCGGGAACCTCGACCAGCGTCATTGCCATCGCCATCGTCTACACACCGATCTTCACGCGCGTCGTGCGAGGTCCGGCTCTGTCGCTCAAGGCGCGCGAGTTCGTCGACGCGGCCCGCACGTTCGGCAGCAGTGCGGGCTATATCGTAACACGGCATCTGCTGCTCAATCTGGTGGCGCCACTGACGGTTCAGGTGACGCTGGCGCTGGCCTGGGCACTGCTGACCGAAGCCGGCTTAAGCTTCCTCGGGCTCGGCACGCAGCCGCCCGCCGCGTCGCTCGGCCTGATGCTGAGCGACAGCCGCAATCTGATGGAGACAGCTCCCTGGCTGATGATCTTCCCGGGCGTGGCGATCATGATCGGCATCCTCGGTTTCAACCTGCTCGGCGATGCGTTGCGCGATGTCCTCGACCCGAAGATGCGGAGATCGATCGCATGATCCCGCTGCTGTCCGTCAGCGGATTGCGCGTCGGCTTCGGCCGCAACCCGCAAGGCAATGAGGTCGTGCGCGGCGTCAGCTTCGATCTCGCCGACGGCGAAACGCTGGCCATCGTCGGCGAAAGCGGTTCGGGCAAATCGGTTACGGCGCTGTCGATCAATCGCCTTGTCGATTATGGCGGCGGCCGCATCACCGGCGGGTCGATCAAGCTGAGGCGGGCCGACGGCAGCACCTTCGACCTGACAGCCGCAGCCGAGCCGCAATTGACGAAGATCCGCGGGGGCGAAATCGGCATGATCTTCCAGGAGCCGATGACCTCGCTCAATCCGGTGCTGACCATTGGCTGGCAGATCGAGGAATCATTTCGCCTGCATCGCGGCCTGACCGGACGACAAGCAACGGCGGCGGCCAAGGACGCGCTCGACCGCGTGCGTATTCCGGACGCAGCGAGGCGGTTGAAATACACGCCCAACCAGCTGTCGGGCGGCATGCTGCAGCGGGTGATGATCGCCATGGCGATTGCGTGCAACCCGCGCCTCCTCATTGCCGACGAGCCAACGACGGCGCTGGATGTTACGGTGCAGGCGCAGATCATGGCGCTGCTCGCCGAGTTGAAGCAGGAAACCGGGATGTCGATGATCTTCATCACCCACGACATCGGTCTGGTTGCAGGCATCGCCGACAAGGTGATGGTGATGCAAGGCGGAGAAGCTGTCGAGCAGGGCGCATTGAACCAGATATTGGACGATCCGCAGCATCCCTATACGCGGCATCTGCTACATGCGGTTCCGCATTTCGCCGGCGGCAGCGCGACACGCAGGGACGCGCAACGCGAAAAGCAAAAAGCTGCCGAGCCGGCGCTGAAGGTCGATGGCCTCGTAGTGCGATTTCCGGTCAAGGGTGGTTTTCTCAGCCGTACCAGCGGTGCCGTCCATGCCGTGGACGGTGTGGATTTCGAGCTAATGCCGGGCGAGACATTGGCGGTCGTCGGCGAGAGCGGTTCCGGAAAGTCCACCACCGCCCGCGCGATTCTGGGGCTGGTGCGCTCGACGCGCGGCACAATCTCGGCCAGCGCGCGCAAGGCCGCCGCCGGGCAGAGCGCCCTTCCCGTGCAGATGGTGTTCCAGAATCCCTATGGCTCGCTCAATCCCAGACTCACCGTCGAAAACCTCCTCGCAGAGCCGGTGATCGCTACCGGCGGACGGATAACTGCTGAAACGCGGGCGAAAATGGCCGCGCTGCTGAAACGCGTCGGCCTGCCGGAAAACAGCCTGCAGCGCTATCCGCACGAATTCTCCGGCGGCCAGCGGCAACGCCTGTGCATCGCTCGCGCGCTGATGCTCAATCCTTCGGTTATCGTCCTCGACGAAGCGGTTTCGGCGCTCGATGTGTCGGTGCAGGCCAGGGTGTTGAAGCTTTTGATCGAGCTGCAGCGTGAATTCGGGCTGGCCTATCTGTTCATCTCGCATGACATGGCTGTCGTCGAGCGGATCGCCCATCGCATCGCGGTCATCTATGCCGGCCAGATTGTCGAGATCGGCGATGCCAGATCGGTGCTCTCGGAGCCGAAGCACTCCTATACCAAACAGCTTATCGCGGCCGTTCCTACTATAGACCGACGGCATAAACGTTTCGAGCTGGACACGCGCCAGGTCCCCTCGCTCGTGCGTCCGCTGGGGTTTGAGCCGGGCCCGGCCAATTGGCAGCAATTCGGGCCGGATCATAGAGCACAGGTGGAAGTGTGATGATTGTCGCCCAAGGATATGAAAGGCCGGAGGGACAGCCCCATCGCTGCCTTCCAAACGGAGGCGTAGTTGATCGACCATGATCTCTTCTCCCGCGCATTCGCCCCGCTCGAAGCGGCCGTGGCCGCATCGCGCATTCCGGGCGGCGTGCTCGGCATAGTTGACGGGGACGGCGAACGCATCGTCCGGGCAATCGGCTCAGCCCAAGTCGTGCCCAAGATACGGCCGATGCATGTCGGGACATGGTTCGACCTGGCATCCCTGACCAAAGTCATCTTCACCACGTCGCGTATCCTGGCACTGGCGGAAGAAGGCGTCATCGACCTCGACGCGCCGCTGATTTCCGCCCTGCCCGACCTTCGCCAATATGACGAAAAAGCCTGGGAACGGAACGTAACGTTTCGCCAGTGTCTCGGCCATCAGACACCATTTCCCGCCGTCGCGCCAATCTACACCTATGGGCGTGACCCCGAGCTGCTGCGCGCCTTCATCCTGCAGCGCGAATGGCAGGCTGGCGAGCCGGTCTATTCCGATATCAACTTCATCCTGCTCGGCTTCGTCCTGGAGCGCCTGTCTGGCAAGACCATTCGCGACATAGATCCCGGTCCGGGCTTCGCGTTCTCCGCCGAACCGGATCAAGCGGCGGCGACCGAAGACTGCACATGGCGCCATCGCGTGCTCTGCGGCGAAGTCCACGACGACAATTGCTCGGCCTTGCAAGGTGCCGGTCACGCCGGCCTGTTCGGAACGGCGGCTTCGGTCCTCGACTTTGCGCAAGGGCTGCTGGACGGGACCGGCGCGTCGCAGCGTTCGATCGCGCTAATGCGCACGCCCTTGTCGGCAACCCGCACCCATGGCTGGGAGCGACCCTACGAAGGCTGGTCCGGCGGCCGGTTATGCAGCCCCGAAACCATCGGGCATACCGGCTTTACCGGTGTCGGGCTGTGGGTCGACTTCGACAAAGGCAGAGCCTGGACCTTGCTCACCAACCGGATCCATCCGACACGTCATTTCAACAGCGGGATCGCAGCGCTTCGCCAAGCGGTCGGCGATCTCGTCAACGGAGCCTGACAACCATGAATCCGAAAAATGGCGAACCCATGTGGGCCGTCGGCCTGATGACCGGCACCGTGCTGGACGGCAATATCGATGTCGCGCTGATCAAGACCGACGGCGAACGGATTGACGACTTCGGCATCTACACGCTGGCCCCCTACCCGCAGTCGATCCGGACCTTGCTGGAAGAGACGCTGCGGCAGGCAAGGAGCTGGAATTTCACAGGGCCGGAACCGGCAATCTTCCACGAGGCAGAGGAAGCGCTGACGCGCGCCCAGTCCGCGGCGGTCAAGGATCTGGTCGAAAGCCACGGGCTGACGATGGCCGATATAGGGGTCGTCGGCTTCCACGGCCAGACCGTGCTGCACCGTGCCCCGCAAGTGGGCCGACTGGGCCAGACCCGCCAGCTTGGCGACGGCGAGCTGATGCATGCCATCCTTGGCACCAGGGTCGCCTATGACTTCCGCTCGGCCGACATGCGCGCCGGCGGCCAGGGCGCGCCGCTGTCGGCCGCCTATCACGCCGCGCTGCTGCGCGAAGCCGACGCCACCGGCGACACGGCGGTGCTCAATCTCGGCGGCGTCGCCAACATCACCTGGTGGGACGGCACGGACAATGTTGTTGCCTTCGACACCGGGCCCGCCAACGCACCGCTGAACGATTTCATCAAATCGAAGGGGCTCGGCGAAATGGACCGCGACGGCGCCCTTGCCCGCGCCGGCACGGTCGACGAGGCACGGCTGGCCAAGCTCCTGCAGCATCGGTATTTGACCAAACCCTATCCGAAATCGCTGGACCGTTTCGATTTCGGCGCCTCGATGGCGGACGGAATGAACGCCGAGGATGGCGCAGCCCTGCTGACGGCCTTCACCGCGGCCGCCGTCGGCAAGGCGCTCGATCTTCTGCCGCGCCGGCCGAAGCGGCTGGTGGTCAGCGGTGGCGGTCGACACAACCCAACGATCATGGCCATGCTTGCCAGCCGCGCTGGCGTCGAAGCGGTTCCGGCCGAGGCGCTTGGCTGGAAGGGCGATGCGGTGGAGGCGGAGTGTTTTGCGTTCCTGGCAGTGCGCGTGCTCAGAGGCTTGCCGATCAGCTTCCCCAGTACGACCGGCGTGCCCCAGCCGATGCGCGGCGGACGCCTTGCCAGCTAACTAAGCCAACAATTTCTTCTGCAGGAAGATACGGCTGCGGCCAATGGGGAAATCGGCAAGCACGCCGAAGGGCAAATAGCCCTGGCGCTCATAGGCCTTGGCGGCCTTGGGATTGAACGTGTCGATCCAGGCGCCGTGACAGTCGCGCGCGATCGCCTCCCTCTCGGCCGCTTCGAGCATCCTGCCAGCCATGCGGTGACCGCGCAGTTTTTCATCGACCCAGAGCCATTGCACATAGAGCCAGCCCCAGGCTGTATATCCCGAGATGCCGGCGACAATAGCGCCGTGCTCATCGCGCACGAACACGGCCAATGCCTTCCTGCAGGAGGCGCCGACATCACTGTCGTTGAACGCCGCAAGCCGCTCTCCGAGAAAAGCCAGCTCGTGCGGCAAGGGATCGGCGGTTGTCTCAAGCGTTGTATTGTCCATCCACCAAGCATCTATCGAAGGACGGGACCGAGAAGCAAGCCTTGCTGCGCTATAGCTTCGGCGAACGCCACGCCGCTGCCGCAGCAGCGATTAGCATGAGCAAAGCTGCAATCACCGCCGATGCTGCAAAACCGAACGTGGAATAGAGCGGTCCGAACGCCGTGGTGCCGACGAACACCGCAAGATAGGTCACCGCGCTGTTCAAACCCATGATCGTGCCGCGACGCGCAGGGTCGAGCGCCGACAGGCGCATCACCAGGACGTTCAGCCCGAAATGATTGGCAAGGCCCCAGACGGCTATCACCGCTATGGTCAGATGAAAACTACTGCTTGCCGCGGCAATCACGACATAGACGACCGCGACAAGCAGATAGGCAAATGGCATGACACGCCGCGCGCCCAGGCGGTCGATAACGCCGTCAAGAAGTGCCGCCGCACCAAATCCGGCGCCATAAGCGAGCGCGGCCAGCCCGTTGGCGCTGACCGCGTCCCAAGCCATTGTGAAGGTGATCGCCAAGATAGCCATAGACACCGTAGAACGCGGTCATGAATGCGGCGCAGGCAACCAGAAGCGGCACTATGCCAGGGACGCTCAAGGCGCCCAGCGGCGTCGGCGCCGGGCCGCTCTTCCTGACATCGCTCAGCGACGTCAGCGCCAGGCTTGCCAATGCGAGTGCTGCGAGCACCGCGACCGCCGCGAAAACGGCGCGCCAATGCACCAGGTCGGCAAGTACGGCCGACAGCGAAACCCCGGCGACCATGCTCAGCGTCCAGCCGGTCAGCACGACGCCTATGGTGCCGCTTTCGCGGCCGGGCGGTGCAATCGCGGCTGAGCTGGCGTAGATTGCCGGCATGGCGACACCTGCAGCGATGCCGGCGAGAAGCTGGGCCGCGACCAGCGCCGTCACCGTCGGCGCAGCAGCGCTGGCGACGAGCGCTATCGCCAGCAGCAGCAACGCTCCTTGCAGCATGCGGCGGGCACCAAGCCGGTCGATATAGCGCGCCAGGAACAAGGCGCTTGCCGACGTCCCGAGCCCGAACGCGGCCGACGCGATCATAACCGCCGGCACGCTTGTGCCGAAGGACGCGGCCACCGCCGGCGCGATCGGACCGAGCACCAGCGAGTTCGAGCCGATCACGGCAATGCACCCCGTCAGCAGGTAAGCGAGTGCCGGGATTGGCGGCTTGGGGGCCGCTGCGAATGTAGCGACTTGATCAGTGTTCGACATATGGCAATAATGGCCGTATTAAATTCTGCATCAATCGGGAATTTTAATATGGATGAAGAAACAGATGGCATTCCGCAGAACAGGCCTGCCGCCCGCGATATCGATGCAACCGACCGAAAAATATTAGGCGTTCTGGTCGACGACGCCACGATCAGCTATGCCGAGCTCGGCGACCGCGTCGGCCTTTCACCGCCGGCAGCCCATGAACGCGTCAAGCGCCTCCGGCGCAGCGGCACCATCCGCAACACCGCGGCCATCATCGACCCCAAGGCGGTGCGCAAGCCGCTGCTCGCCTTCGTCCATATCGATACCAAGGGGTGGGGAAAGACGCCGGAGCTGATGGCGATCTCCGAGCACCCCGAAGTCGAGGAGATCCATTCGGTGGCCGGCGACACATGCATGCTGATCAAGGTCCGCACCGAGGACACGCGGGCACTCGAAGGCCTGCTGTCGCGCCTCTACGAAACGCCTGGCGTCACCTCGACCCGAAGCTATGTGGTCCTGTCGACCTATCTCGAGCGGCCAGTGCAGCCCGGGATAACGACGGAATGGCCGACCCCCCGGCATATGGCCAAGCCGCTTTATTAGCTCAAACGATTCTCACGCGTATCCAAAGTCGAACCGGAAACGTCTTAGGCACTGCATCCTGTGGTCATCCGTCGGGCCGGTTCGTTTGCGCCGGTTCTTGGATCCGACGGGATGCCTGTTGCGCAACCGGAGACACGCGATGAGAAAATTAATCGTAGGCAGCTTCATTTCGCTGGACGGCGTCATCGAAGCACCAATGGAATGGGCGTCACCGTTCTTCGACGAAGAGATGAAGGAACACTCCTATGAAAAGGCCGGCGAGGCGGATTTTTTCCTGCTCGGCCGCGTCACCTACGAAATGTTTTCGGCGCGTTGGCCGCAGGTCAAAGGCAGCAAGTACATGGATCGCATGAACGGGCTGAAGAAGCTCGTCGCGTCGCGCAGCCTCAAGGAAGTGAGCTGGAACGCGTCGCTGATCGAAGGCGACATCGCTGCCGAAATTGCCAGGATCAAGCAGCAGGCCGGCGGCAACATTTTGAAGTACGGAGTGAGCAATCTCGACCAGACGCTGCTCGCCAACAGGCTTGTCGACGAGTATCAGCTCTCGATCGTGCCGACCCGCGTCGGACATGGCAAACGCGCTTTCCAGGATGTCGACCCGTCCCTGGTCAGACTGGAGCTTATAGATACCCACCGTTTCAAGAACGGCGTCATTACGTTGACCTATGTCCCGCTATGATCCGTATGCCATGAAGATGCAGCCAAGACTTGACCCGACCGGGCTTTTCGACGTCCGCTACGCCGGTTTTCTGGAGACAGTCGCGCATTTGCGTGGACGGCTGCACCGCTACTGTGCACGCATGACCGGTTCAACGCTCGACGCCGAAGACGTGATGCAAGAGGCGCTGTTCGAGGCCTATCGGAAGATCGAGAAGCTGGACGATGCGAGTGCTCTTCGCCCCTGGCTTTTTCGCATTGCACATAATCGCTGCATCGATTTTCTGCGAAGCCGGCAGGTGCGTCAGCATGCGGAGGCCAATTTCGCCGAAGACGAGATCATCCTGCCGGTCGAGCCGGCGGGCCAGGGCGCGGATCGCGCGATCGAACGGCTGGTGATCCACCTGCCGCCCAAAGAACGCGCCTGCGTCCTGCTCAAGGACGTCTTCGACTATTCGCTGGAAGAGATCGCCGACCTCGTCGGCTCGACCGTGGGCGGCGTCAAGGCTGCGTTGAGCCGTGGCCGTTCGAAATTGGCCGCCTTGTCAGGCGACCCAATCGTCCGTTCGGAGCCCCAACGCGATCCGGAATTCCTGGAATTGCTCAGCCGCTATGTCGAACTGTTCAACCGCCGCGATTGGGATGGGGTACGGGCGTTGACCAGCGCCGACGCACAATTGCGTGTCGCGGATTGCTTCAAGGGCAGGCTGTCGGAATCACCTTACTTCGTTGAATATGAAAGAGCCTCGACGACCTGGAAAATGGCGGTTGGCGAGATCGATGGCCAGGCGGTGCTGCTAGTGCTCCACCATGGCGAAAACGGTTGGAAGCCGGCCCATCCGGTTCGGATCGAAGCCGCCGGCGGGACCATAAATCGCATCGCCGATTACTATGCCTGCCCTTGGATCATGCCGGCGGCAGGTGCGGTGGTCGTTTCCAGGCCGGCCTAACCAGCGGCAGGACATGCAAGTGGCCGGCATCAACCTCATTGAAATGGGATCGACGCCGGACAAGACATAGGCGGCTTACTGAAGCTTCGCCTGCAGGGCGTTGACGTCATCCGTCGTCATTTCGCCGTCGGTCGTCACCTTGCCATCGACGATCTTCCAGAGGCGGAACGGGCCGGTGATGTCGCCGTATTTGTCGAAGGCGACCGGGCCGATGACGCCTTCGTAGCGGATCGGCTTGCCATCCTTGATCAGGCCGAGCGCCTTGGCGAACTCGTCCTTGCCGGCATAGATCGGCGTGCCGGCCGGGTCGACCGCCTTGTACATCGCGTCCTTGATCTTGGCCGGATCCTCGGAGCCGGCAATGGCGATGGCCAAGCCGACGATGGCGCCGGCATCATACGACCGGTCGGCCGCCGGGTTCGACGGTTCGATGCCCGAAAATTCCTTGTAGTTCTTGGTGAAATACTCGGTCGATGCGGTCGGACTGGTGCCGGAGGAAGTGCCGTACGCATCCTTCAGGTAATCCGCGCCAACGGATTCGATGAAGTCCGGGCTGTTCATGCCGTCATTGAGCAGGAATTTCTGGACACCGCCCTGCGAAATCCAGGTGCGGGCGATGGTTGCGCCGTCGACAGGCGTGCTGACGAGATAAAGCCCGTCGGGCTCGCCAGCCATCGCCGCCGTCACTTCCGAGGCATAGCTCGACTGCTTTTCATTGTAGGGCGTGTCGGAGACAATGGTGCCGCCGAGTGCCTTATAGGCGCGCGAAAATTCCGCCACCATGTTGACGCCGAAGTCGTTGTTGACGTGGATGACCGACAGCTTCTTGAAGCCTTTGTCGATGGCATATTTGGCGGCAGCGACGCCCTGCAGCGCATCAGATGTGATGGTGCGGAAGAAGATGCCGTTGGTCTTGCCGTCGCGCCCGAGCGCCGTCAGCGTCGGCGACGAGGAAGCAGGCGACACCTGGACTATCTTGGCCGGAGCGGTGACCGAGGTCAGGATCGGGATCGACACCGAGGAGATGATGCCGCCGATGATCACCGGCACCTTCTTGACCTGCACGAGCTGCGTCGCGGCGTCGACCGCAATGTTGCCCTGGCTCTGGCTGTCGCGCGTGTCGGTCGCGAGATCGCAGCCGCGGACGCCGCCCGCATCGTTGATGTCGCGGAAGGCCATCTCGACCGATTTGGCGCCGGCCTGGCCGTACTCGCCGGCCGGGCCTGTCAGTTCCATGACGAGGCCGACGGTGATCTTGCAATCGGCGGCTTGCGCTGCGCCGGCCGCTGTCAGCAGTGCGAGCGCGGTGGTGATCTGAAGTATGGTCTTTTTCATTGTTGTTCCCCTTTCGTTACACGACTCTCATTGATGTCTTGAGCCTGTTCAGCCTTCCGGCATCTGCAGCCAGGTTTCATGCAGATGTCGCCATTCGACGCCGTTGGGCGCCGATGAACTGGTGGTGAAAACGGCACTCGAGCGGCGGCGGCTATGTTTGCCGGCGCGCTGCTGCGCTTCGATGTAGCTGACGACGATCGTGTCGCCTTGTTGCCAGCCGGCCCGGATTTCCTCGATCGAGATGGTGAAATCGCCGTCACAAGTGGCGCGGCTTGCCCTGACATGGTCGAGCACCGCGTCACGATCGAGGACCTGGCCATCCGGCACAACCATGCAGAAGCCTTCGCCCATGACGCGTTCGAAGCGCCTGAAATCTGCATTGTCCGCACTCGCCGCATTGAACCAGTCGACGAAGAAGCGGTGGAGATCGACCACCTCGGCGCTGGCGCGGGAAAGCAAGGAGGGCTTTTCGTCCATGGCCGCGTTCATTTCCTGCCTGCATTCAAATTGTAATGCATGATCGAGCCGTGGCGGCCGTGACGGTCGCGTTCCAATGTGTAGACGTCGCCCAGCGGCCCACGGCTTTGCGCGATCACGGCAGCGATCCTCGCCCGGTCGTCGGCATCGAGCGCGACGTCCATGATTCTGGCATTGGCAAGGGCGTGCGCCTGGTTGCGGGCGCCGACGATGACGGCCGCCACTTGCGGCTGCTCCAGCACCCAGGCGCTGGCGATGGTGGCGATATCGACGCCGTGGCGGTCGGCGACGGCCTTCAGTGTGCGAAGCAACTCCTGGAAAAGCTCCCAGCCACCAAAGTCGTCAATGATCAGCTTGTATTTGACCAGCGATCGGTTTTCGAGCGGCGTCTGCGGCTCGGCAGCGCTAAGCCATTTTTCGCTGAGGAAGCCGCCCGCCACCGAACCGTAGCAGAGGAAACTGACGCCATGCCGGCTGGCGAGCGCTGCAAGGCTGTTGGCTGGCCGCTGGTCGAGCACCGAGTATTGCAATTGCTGGCTGACCAGCGGCACACCGGCGGCCAGGATCTCGGCCAACCGCGGCGTGTCGAAGTTCGTGGTGCCGATGTTGCGCACCTTGCCTTCCCTGCGGATTTCGTTGAGCCAGCCCATCGCTTCGACGTAGCCGGGCAGCGCATAGTCCCACCAGTGGAACTGCACGAGATCGAGCCGCTCGGTCTTCAGCCGCCGCAGCGACTGCTCGACGATGCCTCTGATGTAGTCGCGGCTGATATTGGAAAGCCTTTCCAGGTCAGGCACCAGCTTGGTGTGCACCTTCATTTTGGTGGCAGCGTCGAGGCCACGCTCATTGGCAAGGCGCAGGCGCGCCGCGCCGATCAGCTCTTCGACACCGGTATAGATATCGGCGCAATCATAGGTCCTGATGCCGGCGTCGAAGGTGGCGATCAGGTCAGTTACCGCCTGTTGGCGGTCGATCGCGCCGTGCCCACCGGCAAGCTGCCAGCCGCCGCGAATAACGCGCGAGATCGTATAGCCGGGGCTGAGCTCGAAAGCCTTGGCGGTCATCTCCGGTCATTCTCCTTCGGCAGCGGCACCGCCGTCGTTTCGGCATGGCTGAACCGCCGCTTGCCGGTCCTGACGATCCGGAGCCGGCTGGCACAATTGGGATCCGGACAAGCGATCTCGGCGTCCGACGTCATCCAATCGTTCCTGTGGGTCGGGCGCTGCTTTGCGGCCAGAAGCGGCAACACTGCCGCAATGGAATAGATCGAGAAACCTTGCCCCGCCGGCATCGACAGCATCTCGCCCTTCAACTCGAAATAGTCGCCGGGCTTGGCGCCGCAATAGATCGGCTTGCCCTCGGGGATAACCGCCTCGACGCGAAGGTCGAAGAGTTCGAAACTGTCGTCGGTCTCAGCCATTCAGATCTCCACCCGGGTGAAGGTGATGTCGCAGGCACCGTTGCGGCGGATCACGCCACAAGCGGCTGCGAATTTATCGCGATCCTCAGGCACCACCTGCGCGACGACGCTTCCGGCAAGCCAGCCGATCGGGAACAGCAGGCGTGCACCCGCTCCGTAGAACAGGCCGACGTCAAAGATGGCATTCGGGTTGCCGCCCCACCTGCGCGGCGGCACGTAGGACAACACGATGTCGCCCGGCTGCGGCGTCAGCGTTGCGTTCTCCGCCGGCAAGGGCCTGGCATAGGTTTGGCCCTCAAGTTCGGCTGATGGAACCGGGCAGGAGATTTCCGGCCCCGTCCACATAGCATGGATGCCGGCAACGACGCGCGGCTGCTCGAGATACGCCAGCAGGAAGGCAGCGTTGTCGGGCGCCTTTTCAGGCAACAGCAGCGCGGTCACGGAAAGCATCGAGTGTGGCTCGGTGATGTTGATGCCAGGCACCGTCATGCCCTCAATCCTTCCTTGCTTGTGGATTGGAGCTTGTCGCGCAGAAAGGCGAAGGGCCGGCTGATGTCGGCCACCAGCGCCTCGCGCGCCGCTTGCGCATCCTGCCTGGAAAGCGCTGCGACGATGCTGCGGTGGTAGTGGGCCGTATCGACCTCGCCGGCGTCGGAGAAGGCGTAAATGGCAACGCGGATGCAAGGCCCGGATTGCAACCACAGGCTCTCGATCATCGGGATCAGCACGGCGGAACCGCAGCAACGGTAGATCTCGAAATGGAAGCTCTGGTTGAGCGTGGCCTCGCGGTCGATATCCTTCTTGTGCTTCAGCGCCCGCATCTCGTCCCACTCGCCGAGCATGGCTTCGACCGAAGCGATCTGGCGCGGGTTCATGCGCGTGGCGGCCAGCGCGATCGCTTCGCCCTCGATCAGAGAACGGGCGCGCAAGAGGTCGTCGATGCGCTCCAGCGTGATCGGCGGCACGCGCACCGAACGGTTGGGAAGCGCCTCCAGTGCCTTCTCGGTGATCAGCCGTCCGAGCGCCTCGCGCACCGGCATGGTGCTGGTGACCAGCGCGTCGGCGAGGCCGCGGATGGTCAGAACCTGGCTCGGCTCGAAAAGGCCGCCGATCAAGGCGCGGCGCAGCTCCGAATAGACGCGATCCTGCACGGTCTCGCGGCCGACCGGCGTAAGCTGGGCTGCGATCATCTCATTGTTCTTTTCGATGGCGGCCTTCTGCATAGGCAATCCCGGTCTTGGCCATTTTCGGCTTGCGGAAGAAATTAAAGCCGAATAGCGTGATCAAAGCAAGCGTGATCACAAATCAAATCATAGGCGACGAAGATCGCTTTCGGCCAGAGGAATTGATGAGCGACACGACGGAACGGCAGGAGGAGATCCGTACGCCGGTCCTCACGGCCAGGAACGTCCTCAGACGCTTCGGCGGCCTGGTCGCGGTCAACAATGTCTCCTTCGACATCCGGCCGGGCGAAATACTTGGCCTTATCGGCCCGAACGGCGCCGGCAAGACCACGATGTTCGACCTGCTCGCCGGCAGCATTCTGCCGACCAGCGGCGAAATCCTCCTCAACGGCGTATCGGTGTCGGGGGAAGCTGCCCATCGCCGCATTGGCCGCGGCCTTGGCCGCACGTTCCAGATCCCCCGGCCCTTGCCTAACCTGACGCTGATCGAAAACGTCATGCTGGCCGCGCAAGGGCAGGTCGGAGAAAAACTGCTCGCCAATTTCCTGACGCCCCGGCGGGTCGCTGCCGAAGAAAGGGCTGCCGAGACAAGAGCCGTCGAACTGCTCGAGCTCGTCACGATCGCTCACCTCGCGTACGAACCTGCGCGCGTGCTTTCAGGCGGCCAGCGCAAGCTGCTCGAGTTGGCCCGCGTGATGATGGCCGACCCGGCGATCATCCTGCTCGACGAGCCGGCGGCCGGGGTCAACGCAACCCTGCTCGAGATCATTATAGACCGCATCCGCGACATCAATGCGCGCGGCATCACCTTCCTGCTGATCGAGCACAATATCGACATGGTGACGCGGCTTTGCCACCGCGTGCTGGTCATGGCGAGCGGCCAGCTTCTGTGCGAAGGCACCCCGGAGGAGGTGGCGCGCGATCCGCGCGTCATCGAGGCCTACCTCGGAGGCACGGCATGAGCCAAAAGGTACTCGATGTCCGCGATCTCGAAGCCGGCTACGAGCCTGGCGTTCCGATCGTGCGCGGCGCTTCGATCACCGTCGACCAGGGCGAGATCGTCGTCGTTCTCGGTCCCAACGGCGCCGGCAAGTCGAGCCTTATCAAGGCCATAGCCGGCCTTGTCCCGATCACCGGCGGCACGGTGCTGCTGGACGGCAAGGATATCACGGCGTCGCCCGCTCACATCATGGTCCGCCTTGGCCTTGCCTTCGTGCCACAGACAGAGAACATCTTCCCGCTGATGTCGGTCGAGGACAATCTCAGGGTCGCCTGCGGCATCCTGAGGCCGCGCGAGGTCCCAGCCCGCATCGAGGAAATGTATGCGGCCTTTCCCGATCTCGCCCGTCAGCGCAGAACGGCCGCGGGCAATCTGTCGGGTGGACAGCGGCAGATGCTGGCCGTCGCCCGGGCGTTGATCGTCCATCCCAAGGTGCTGGTGCTCGACGAGCCGTCGGCCGGCCTGTCGCCGAAATTCGTGGCGATGGTGTTCGAGATGCTGGCCGGCATCCGAAAGTCCGGCGTCACCATTCTGCTGGTCGAACAGAACGCCAAGGCAGCGCTTGCCATTGGAGACCGCGCCTACGTGCTGGTCGAGGGCAAGGAGCGGCACCAGGGCGTCGCCTCCGAGCTCTGGAACGACCCGGTCGTCGCTGAACTCTATCTTGGCCAGCGCCGCCTCGACCTTGGACAAGGAAGCGCGGCATGAACCTGCAATTCGTCGTCGACGGACTGCTGGCAGGGTCGATGATCGGCCTCGGCGCCATCGGCGTGACACTCACCTATTCGATCCTGCGCTTCTCGAACTTCGCCCATGGCGACTTCATGGCCTGGGGCGCCTATGCGACGCTCGCCGTGGTTGGCGCCATTGGCGCGATTTTCGGCAAGATCGCGCCGATCGCGCCCCTCTCCTTCGGTTGGCCGCTGATCGTCGCGCTCATCATCGGCATGGCGGCCACCGGCCTGCTGGCGCTGGCGCTCGACATCGTGCTGTTCGCGCGGCTACGGGCCAAGGGTCAGGCGATCATCGTGGTGATGGCGAGCTTCGGCGCCTCGATGGCGCTGAGAAGCCTGCTCGAATTCATCTTCACCTCGCGTCCGACCTATTTCAGCCGGGCGATCCAGATCGCCATGCCGATAGGTTTCGGCATCCGCATCACCCCGGACCAGATCGCGCTGCTGTTGCTGACCGCCGTGCTGGTGCTCGGCGTGCATCTCCTGATGACGCGGACCCAGACCGGCCGCTCGATGCAGGCATTGAGCCAGAACGCGGCACTTGCCCGCATCGTCGGCATCGACGTCGCCAGGGTGGTGCGCGTCACCTGGATCATCGGTGGCGCGCTGGCCTGCGTCGCCGGCGTCATGATCGGCATTCTCATCCAGATCCGCCCGTTCATGGGTTTCGAGATGCTGCTGCCGATGTTCGCGGCCGCCATCCTCGGCGGCATCGGCAGCGTGCCCGGCGCCGTTCTCGGCGGCCTGATCATCGGCATGGCCGAAGCCGGCGCGGTGCAGCTGATCGGCGCCGAATGGCGGGCAGCCGTCTCGTTCATCATCCTGATGGCGGTGCTGTTCGTGCGGCCCATCGGCCTTTTCGGAGTGAGGGAACGCTGATGGATCTGCTCGGCTACGGCGCCTTCTTCCTGACCACCGCGCTGATTTTTTCGCTCATCACGCTCGGGCTCAATCTGCAATGGGGGCTGACCGGGCTTTTCAATGTCGGGGTCGCCGGCTTCGTTGCCATCGGCGCCTACACCTCGGCGCTGCTGACCACGCCCGACGATGCCGCGCGCCTGGGCGGCTTCGACCTGCCGATCCTTATCGGCTGGCTTGGCGCCATGCTGTTGGGCGGCGTCGCCGCCGCCATCACCGGCATTGCCACGCTACGTCTGAGATCGGACTATCTGGCGATCACTACTTTCGGCGTCGCCGTCGTCGTGCAACTGGTAGCGCTCAATGCCCAGAAGCTGACCGGCGGGCCGTTCGGCATCGGCTTCATTCCGCGTCCGTTCGGCGGTCTTGCCGAAACGCCGTTGCTGTTCAACCTTTCGAACCTTGCGATCGTCTCGGTGGTGACGCTGATCGTCTATCTCGCGCTGGAGCATCTGTCGCGCAGCCCGTGGGGGCGCGTGTTGAAGGCGCTTCGCGAGGATGAGCGGGCCGCGATATCCCTAGGCAAAAGCGCACGGTTCTACCGCGTCCAGGCCTTTGCCGTCGGTGGCGCCATCATGGCGCTTGCCGGTGCGCTGCAGGCGCATTTCACCGGCTTCATCGCGCCGGACAATTATTTGCCGGCGCTGACTTTCCAGGTCTGGGTGATGCTGATCGTCGGTGGCTCGGGCAGCAACATCGGCGCCGTCATCGGCAGCATCCTGGTCTGGGCGATATGGGCCGGATCGGGAGCCTTGACCAGTATGTTGTTCTCGCCCGAACAACAGGCCCGCGCCGCTTCGCTGCAGATCGTCGCCATCGGCGTGATGCTGTGCGTCATCCTTCTGGTCAGGCCGAACGGCCTGTTTGGCGACAGGCCGCGGCGTCCAAGGTTCGGCAAGCGTGCACGCGTGGCCTCGAGCGAGAGCGGCTCATGAACGCTGTGACCCGGCCGCACGGCGTTTCCCTTTGGCATGCCGTCAGCCGCAGTCGCCGCGACCGGCCCACCCTCGAAGGCGCACTCGATGTCGATCTGGCAATTGTCGGCGGCGGGTTTTCAGGCCTTTCCACCGCGCTGCACAGTGCCGAGAAAGGCATCTCGGTTGCCGTCCTCGAGGCGGAAATCATCGCCTGGGGGGCAACCGGCAGGAATGCCGGCTTCGTCGTGCCGAATTTCGCGAAAAGAGACCCCGACGATATCATTGCCCAGCTCGGGCCCGAACGCGGCGAACGCCTTGTCGATTTCGCCGCCGGCAGCGCCGACCTCGTCTTCGACCTGATCAGGCGGCATGCCATCGAATGCGATGCCGTCCAGAGCGGCTGGATACAACCAGCCCATTCACCGGCCGCTTTGCAAAAGACCAGATCGCGCGCCGAACAATGGGCACCACGCGGAAGGCCGGCTGTTGCGCTGGATAGACAGGCGGTCGAAGAGCTGACCGGCGTTCGCGGTTATCTCGGCGGCTGGATCGACAGATCGGGTGGCGTCCTCAATCCGGTCGAATATGCGCGCGGATTGGCCGACGCGGCGGAAAAGGCCGGAGCGCGCATCTTCGAGCATACGCGTGTCGCGTCGATCGATCACATAGGCGATGGTTGGGCTTTGAAGACGGCCTCCGGTTCGGTACGCGCAGGAAAGGTGCTGGTCGCCACCAACGCCTATGGCGGAGCGCTGGATCGGGCGTTGCAGCGAACCTATTTCCCGCTGAAAATCTTCCAGATCGCGACAGCGCCGCTGCCGCGCGAAATACGCACTCGCCTGCTTCCTGGCGGGCAAGGCGTCGGCGACACACGACGCAATCTCTTCACCTTCCGCTTCGACGGCGAAAACAGGCTGATCACCGGCGGCATGCATGTTTTTGGCCCCGGTGCCGACACGCGGGTGCCGCGGGCGATCTGGCGGCGGCTTGCCGGGCATCTCGATCTCCCGGACATCCCGCCGCTTGAATACAGCTGGTCGGGGATGGCTGCCGTCGCGCCCGACTTCCTGCCGCACCTCGTCGATCTCGGCCCCGGGCTGATCGCCGGCTTGGCGTGCAACGGACGCGGCATCGCCATGACCACTGCGATGGGCAAGGTGCTTGCGGATTGGGCTGATGGAACAAAACCTCAGGATTTGCCGCTGCCGTTTGCGCCGCCGTCGCCGATCCCGTTCCATAGCCTGATGCGGCATGCACCAAACATGGTGCTCCCCTGGAGCATGCTGCGCGACCGGCTGGATGGCTGATCGACGTGCGTCTCCGGCCGCCGTCCTGATACCCGAACTGCTAGACTCGCCCACATCATGTTGTTAACGACAGCGGATGAAGCAGAACTATCTTTATCTCATCATCGGCGCTTTGGCCGTCGCCGTTATTGCGTTGGGGATTTACGTTTATCGCGAGGAGACTAGGCCGAAAGGCGTGGAACTTCGCATCGACGATTCCGGCATTTCAGTTCAGGAGAAATAGACCGCGTAGTCCTGTTGCCCGACTTTGCACTGGAAGTCGGCTTGTACCGCCTCACCCCAACTCCAACGTCGTTATCGCAAAAACTCCGGACTGCACGAGCTGCGGCGCCTTTCCCTTGTACATCCGAGCCGTCTCGAAGCCCGGCTGAAGGCCTGCGGACGACAGCAAGTCTGCAAATTGCCGGCTGGTTTCGGGAACGTCGAGATGGACGTTTCCGGGACCGGACATGTGCGCGAGCGCGGCGAAGAGATGGCTTGCCGCGTCCAGGCTGTCGGCAAAGAGCGGGCCGATCTTGCAGCCGTCCCGGCATTGGCGCGCGACGCCGTATCCCGCAATGGCGCCGTGCTTGAGGATCGCAAGCGCCATATGCGGCGGGCGCAGCCAGTGTTCCAGGAAGGATCGCCTCGGACCGGGAAAGAAGCGGCGGTCATAGTCCAGTATGTCCGGCACGAGTTCCGGCCCTATGGCGCGAATGTCGTTGCCGACGGCTGCCGGGACATTCGGTGACCCCATGAACCGGATCGTCCGGTAGGCCGGTGCAAAACCCATGCTGCGGTAGTTGGCCTGCTGTTCGACGACACCGTCGAGGCCGATCGTGCGCTTGCCGAGCCGCGCTATGCCGGCATCCCAAACGACCTTGCCATGGCCTTGGCCACGCTTGTCCGGCCGGCAGATGTAGAGGCCGATGAAGCCGAAACCGTCGCCATAGGCAACGGCCGAAATGCCGGCCGCCATCTCGCCATCGATAAAGGCGCCGATGAAGCCCTGCGGGTCGGCTGCCTGAAACAGCGCGGCGTCGTTAAGGCCGGGATTCCAGCCTTCCGCCGCCGCCCAATCGACAAGGGTTTGCACTTCTTCACGTGCGAGCGTTCGGATCGTTCGGGGCATTGCGATCACTCGGCGGCGCCAGGCGCGAAGGATTTCAACGCGCCATGATAAGACTTTGCCAACGGGCTTGCATAGGCGCCGCGCTTGGATGTCGTCAGGCCAAGGGCGATCAATGCCTCGGCCTGTTTCACGGCAGCGCCCACGCCGTCGATGACCGGAAGCCCGAATTCCCGCTGCAGCGCCGCCGCCAGATCGGCCATGCCGGCACAGCCGAGCACGATCGCCTCGGCGCGATCCTCGTCGATGGCGCGCGCAATCTCGTTGCGCAGCCTGAGCAGTGCGTCGGACGCCGGATCTTCGAGGGCAAGAACCGGGATGTCGGCGGCGCGCACACGCGCGCGCCCTGCCATGCCATAGCGCTGCACCAGGCCTTCGACCGGCACGCGCGAACGTCCGGTGGTGGTGACGACGGTGAAGCGCTGGGCGATGAACGAGGCCGTGCTGAGCGATGCCTCGCAAATGCCGATGACCGGAATGTTGGCCATGGCGCGCGCGGCATCGAGGCCGGTGTCGTCGAAACAGGCAATGATCGCGGCTTGCGCGCCCGAGCGTTCGCCGGCGGCGATCTCGACCAGCAGGCCGGGCACGGCAAGTGCTTCATCGTAATAGCCTTCGATCGATACAGGTCCCATCGACGAGGTGACGGCAACGATCTTCGTCGATTGAGCAGCGACCGATCGGGCCGCCGCCGCGATAGTGTCGGTCATGCTGGCGGTGGTGTTTGGATTGACGACGAGGATCTGCACTGTCAGGCACGCTCGCGGCGGCGGCCGACATAGACGATTGCGCCGAGCGTCAGCAGGATCACCAGGAAGGAAAACACGGTCGTCACGGTGCCCAGCGCATAGAGCACCGGCGTCGTGACATTCGTCGTCATGCCGTAGATTTCGAGCGGCAACGTGTTGAACGTGCCCGAGGTCATCAGCGTGCGGGCGAACTCGTCATATGACAGAGTGAAGCCGAACAGGCCGACGCCGATCAGGCTGGGCGCGATCATCGGCAGCACGACATGGGCAAAGGTCTGCCACGACGATGCTCCGAGATCGCGCGCGGCTTCCTCGTAGGCCGGCGAGAACCGGTTGAAGACGGCAAACATGATCAGCACGCCGAAAGGCAAGGTCCAGGTCAGATGGGCGCCGAAAGCGGAGGTGTACCAGGCGGGGCGGAAGCCGATCTGCTGGAAGACGACGCCGATGCCGAGACTGATGATGATCGACGGCACGACCAGGCTGGCGACGGCCAGATAGAACAGTGCGGTTGCGCCGCGAAATTTCTGCCGGAAGGCCAGGCCGGCGAGCAGCGACACGGCGACAGTGACGACCATCACCATCAGGCCAAGGACGAGCGAGCGTTTGAAGCTGCCGCCGAAGTCGCCGACCGCCTGGCGCTCGAACAAATTGGCGAACCAGTGCAGCGACACGCCGTTCAGCGGAAATGTCAGACCGCCGTTCTCGCCCTGGAAAGAGAGGATCAGGATCGCCGAAAGCGGGCCGTAGAGGAACAACACGAAAAGACCGAAGAACGCCGCCAACACATAGAATTCGAGGGTGCGCTTGTCCTGGCTCATCGCCTCACAGCTCCTTGCGGATGTCGACGATGCGCAGGATGCCCGCGACCATCAGCAGCACCAGCACCAAGAGCACGACGGCGTTGGCGGCGGCTGCCGGATATTGCAGCAGCGACATCTGGTTCTTCATCATCAGCGCGACGGAGGCGCTCTGCCCGCCGGACATCACCTGCACCGTCGAGAAGTCGGCCATCACCAGGGTGACGACGAAAATGGTGCCGATCGCCATGCCGGGCTTGGCGAGCGGAATGACGACGTTCCACAGAACCTGCCAGCCGGAAGCGCCGGCGTCGCGCGCGGCTTCTATCAACGACTTGTCGATGCGCATCAGCGTGTTGAAGATCGGCGTCACCATGAACAGCGTATAGAGATGCACCATGGCCAGCACCACGGCGAATTCGGAATAGAGCAGCCATTCGATCGGCTTCGGGATCAGCCCCATTTGCACCAGCGTCGAGTTGACCAGGCCATTGCGGCCAAGCACCGGAATCCACGAGATCATGCGGATGATGTTGGAGGTCAGGAACGGCACCGTGCAGACAAGGAACAGCACCATCTGCATGGCCGTGGTCCTGATATGGAAGGCAAGGAAATAGGCGACCCAGAAACCGATGAACAGCGTCAGCGCCCAGACGATGGCGGCGTATTTCAGCGTATTCAGGTAGGTTTTCCAGGTGACCCAGGAGCCGAGCGTGTCGGAATAATTGGTGGTCAGGAAATCCGGATACATCGCCGCGAAATCGTAATCCCAGAATGAGACCACGGCGATCATCAGAATTGGCAGCAGGAGGAACGCGCCGAGGATCAGGGCAAGTGGTGTTGCCTGGAGATAGGGTGCGAAGCCCGCAAAGGAGCGCCTACGTCTGGCAGGCTTTGCAGACGTAACGTGCGTGGATTGTTCGAGCGCTACTGCCATCTATATCTCGGTCGAAGTCGGCGATGCGACTGAGGGGTGTTCCCTTCTCCCCCTGTGGGAGAAGGTGGCCGAGCGAAGCTCGGTCGGATGAGGGGTGTTCCAGCTTGGCACCAACAGCGCTCCGGCCAGCAACCCTCAACCGTCTTGGCGCCGCGCGCCAATCCACCTTCTCCCACAAGGGGAGAAGGGGAAGACGTTGTACCTACGCAGCGATGAACTCGTTCCAGCGCTTCACCATGTAGCGGTCCTCGTCCATGACCGAGTTCCAGCAGGCGACCTTGCCCATGCGCTCTTCGAAAGAGCCGCCGTCACGCACGGCGCCAGCCTTTTCCATGACCTTGCCGTCCGGCGACAGGATATCGCCCTTTGCCGGCTTGCCTTCGATCCAGTAGCCCCACTCGTCCTCGGACATGAACTTCTTGGCCGACACCATGTTGGCCGAGTAATAGCCCTGGCGGTTGAGATAGCCGCCAACCCAGCCGGACGTGTACCAGTTGATGTATTCATAGGCGGCATCGAGTTCGGCGCCGGAGAGATGGGCTGCCAGGCCAAGCCCGCCACCCCAGGACCGGTAGCCTTCCTTGAGCGGCTGGAACCGGCACGCGATGCCCTTGGAGCGGACCGCGGCCACGGCCGGCGACCACATTGACTGGATCACCACTTCGCCTGAAGCCATCAGGTTGACGCTCTCGTCGAAGGATTTCCAGAAGGCGCGAAACTGGCCGGCTTGCTTGGCCTTGATCAGGAAGTCGATCGTCTTGTCGATCTCCTCCTTGGTCATGTTGCCCTTGTCGGCATATTTGATATTGCCGGTGGCTTCCATGATCATCGCCGCATCCATGATGCCGATCGATGGGATGTTGAGGATGGCGGTCTTGCCCTTGAAGGCCGGATCCATGATGTCGGCCCAGGTGGTGATGTCACGGCCGACGAGGTCGGGGCGGATACCGAGTGTATCGGCATTGTAGATCGTCGGCACCATGGTGAACCAGTTGGTCGGCGCCTTGGCGAAAACCTTGCTGTCCTGGGCCTCGACGTAACCGACCGTATGCGGTGCGGTGCCCTGGGCAATGACGCTGTCGGGCGTCAGCTTGCCGGTTTTGAACAGCGGCACCAGCTCGTCGTAATATTTCAGCTTGGTGACATCCATCGGCTGCAGGACGCCTGTCGGGAACACCTTCTTGCAGATCCAGTATTCGATGTCGGCGATGTCGTAGCTGTCGGGCTGCGTCACGGCGCGCTGCGCGGCCGCGTCGGAATCGGTTGCTGTCATCTCCAGCGTGATGCCGAGGTCGGCCTTGCACTTGTCGGCGATGGCATTGAGATTGGATACGCCGGTGCCGAACTGGCGCAGCGTGATGTTCGATTGCGCCCAGATGGTCGGAAAGCCTGATATGGCGCCGGAACCGGCGGCGAAACCGACGGCGGCGGCACCTGTCTTGAGCAGCGAACGTCGCGATATTCCAGTCTTCTTGTCGGTGGTGTTGGTCATGTTCAGTTCCCCTGTTTTGGTTGGTTATGCTGGATTTCAGGAATCGAGACGGCCAAGGACGATCGCGTCCTCGGCGTCCCAGGCGATCGGCACTGCGTCGCCGACGGCAACCGGCCTGGCGAAGAAGCTGGTGTCGTCGACGATCACCGTGAAATCCTCGATGCCGGCGCCATTGACCGAGAGCTTCACGGTCGAACCGCGGTACTCGACGTTTGCAATAATGCCGGTGAAGCCGAGCCCGGCTGCCGGCGGCTCGCCGATGCGCACGTGGTCGGTGCGAATGGCGATGTCGATGGGTTCCCCGGTCTCCCTGCCCTGCCCGCTGGCGGCGAGCGTGACGCCGCCGGGCACATCGAAAACGACCATGCCGTCGCGACTGCCGGCGACGCGCCCGGAGATGACATTGTGGTCGCCCATGAAACGAGCGACGAAGGCCGTGGCCGGCCGCTCGAACACCATGCGAGGGTGCGCCGCCTGCTCGATACGGCCGTCGTTCATGACCACGATCAGGTCGGCCAGCGCCATCGCCTCTTCCTGGCTGTGGGTGACGTGGACGAAAGTGATGCCGAGCGACGTCTGCAGCTTCTTCAGTTCGGCTCGCATGCGGATCTTCAGGAAAGGATCGAGCGCCGAAAGCGGTTCGTCGAGCAACAGCGCCTCGGGATCGGTGATCAATGCGCGCGCAAGAGCAACGCGCTGCTGCTGCCCGCCGGAAAGCTGCGCCGGGCGGCGGCTGGCATAGGCCTCCATCTGCATCAGCTTCAGCATGTCGAGTGCCTTGGCGCGGCGCTCCTCCTTGCCGACGCCTTTCATCTTCAGGCTGAAGGCGACATTGTCGATCAGGTCGAGATGCGGAAACAGTGCGTAGGACTGGAACATCATGGCAGTGCCGCGCCTGGCCGGCGGCAGGTCGGTGACCACTGTGTTGCCGAGACGCACGTCGCCACGCGATATGCTCTCGTGCCCGGCGATCATGCGCAGTGTCGAGGTCTTGCCACAGCCGGACGGACCGAGCAGGCAGCAATAGGTTCCCGCAGGGATTTTCAGGCTGATGCCTTCGACGGCAGTCGTCGCGCCATAGACTTTCGAAACGGACACAATGTCGATTTCGGCGGCTTTGGACATCCAGCTTCCCCTTTGGTCGGATTAGCCAAAGCATCATGCGTGCCAGTTGCGCGCCGCCACACCAACCGACTGAATCCTCGAAGAAATCAGGGCCGCCTCTATATAGCTGCCGATACGTCGCCCTTGTGCAATGCACAAATTATAGGCGATTGCCGCCGATCTTCGCAAAGATCGTATGCAATCTTTTTCATTTCTGTATTCACTTTGTCTCTCGTCCAAGCGATGCGATTCAGGGTAGAAGAACGCAGGACCACTGCCATGAACATTGCCGACCAGACCTTCCCTGCTATCGAGGCCGCCAACGAGGATCGCGCGCAGGCGATCCGCGACCAGTTGCGCGACGCGATCGTCGATCGCCGGCTGGCGCCGGGAACAAAGCTTTCCGAAGGCGAAGTCGGCACGCTGTTCGATGTCAGCCGCACCGTGGCGCGTGCGGCACTGCAGATGCTTTCCTTCGAAGGATTGGTGCGCACCGAGCGCAATCGCGGCGCCTTCGTCGCCAATCCGTCGCCGGAGGAAGCGCGGCAGGTTTTTGCTTCGCGCCGGCTCATCGAACCAGGCATCGCGATTGCCGCCGCCGGACGGATGACGCCGGCGCATGTCGCCGCGTTCAAGGCCCAGCTCGACGAAGAAGGCCGTTTCATCGCCGAACGCGGACCCAACGCAAGGCGATCGGAGATCAAGGCGTCGGGGGATTTTCGCCTGCTTCTGGCGTCGGTCGCGGGAAACGTCATCCTGCAGCGCTTCATGGAGGAATTGGTCGCTCGTTCATCGCTGGTGATCGCACTCTATGGCCGCTCGGGCATCTCGAGCTGCGGCCACAACGAACACACGCAGATCCTCGAGGCGCTGGAAAATGGCAATGCCGAACGCGCCAGCGCGCTGATGCTGCACCACATCGACCATATCGAGGCCGACCTCGATCTGCGCGTCAGGAGCGGCCCGGCACTCAGGCAGGCGCTCGAGTTCTGAGATCGCGTCAACGCACGATCCTCACACACATCGGCGTGCCAATTTCGATGGATCGGCCGGTGTCGGTCAGCCGGCCGGTTGCGGCATCACGGGCGAAAATCGAGATGCGGTCGGCATTCTGGTTGGCCGAGAACAGATGGCCGCCCGAGGGCGTCAGTGCCAGATTGCGCGGCGTGGCGCCGCCGCAAGGCGTATAGCCCACAAGGGCAAGCCTGCCGGTTTGCTGGTCGATCGAAAACACGGCGATGCTGTCATGGCCGCGGTTGGAGCCGTAGAGAAAGCGGCCGTCAGGCGAGATCTGGATGTCGGCGCAGTGATTGCCGTCGCGCGCCTCGGGCGGCACGGCCGGCTTGCTGTCGATCACCGTAAGCTTGCCTGATGCTTCGTCCAGCGCCAGCGAGACAACCGTCGAATCCAGCTCGTTCATGACGAACACGAAGCGACCGCCCGGATGCAGTGCGAGATGGCGCGGACCCGCGCCTGGCGCAAGCGCCGACTCGGCGAGCTTCGTCAGGCTGCCGTCTGAGCCGATGCGATAGGACACCAGCCGGTCGATGCCGAGGTCAGCGACGATCGCCATGCCGCCGGCAACCGTCTCGGTTACGCTATGGGCATGCGGCCGCTCCTGGCGGGCAGGATCTGGTCCGGTCCCGCTATGGGCAACGCTCGACAACGGCGCTGTCAGGCCGCCATTCTCACCCAACCCATAGACCACGACCGAGCGATCGGGGCCGCCCTCGCCCATGCCGTAATTGGCGACCAGCAGCTTGGTCCGGTCGCGCGTGATGGTGTTGTGCGCCGTGATGCTGCCCAGCGTCGGCTGCTTGTTGATGTAGGACAGCGTGGCGGTCTGCCTGTCGAAACGGTAGGCCGAGACCACCCCTTCGCGCCAGGTGAACACTTCTGAGTTGGCATAGACGTGGGAGCCGGCCGGCGTCACCGACAGGAAGGTGGGATTGTCGATGTCTCCCGTCTCGGCCAGTTTCTTCGTCTGCAGCGTCCCTTCGTCGAAACTGTAGACACCCAGCCCGATGCCGCGCGCGCCCTGAAAATACGGGGCGTCGCGATTGAGGCTGCCGACGAAAACCAGACAGGCATTCTGCATCACTTCCTCCCTTGTTCCGCCGGCATTGGCCCCGACGGAGCGGCAAAATTTCGCCTGTTCACGCTTGCAACACAACCCCATATGTGAAAATACTATTCACAAAAGAAGATTGACGGGAGGATCGATCATGCATTTCGCTGGTCTGCGGCGCGCCCTGATGGACGATTCCCGCTCCCAGAGGAAGTCGTCATGAGCGGTTTCGCGCCAACCGTGGGCGTGGCATCGACACACCCCGCCAACATGCCTAGGGATCACGCCGACCTTCCCGTCTGGAACGCGGAGAACTGGTTCTACGAAGACTGGCCGGTCGGCCAGAAGATCCGCTCGCTGCGCCGGACCATTGCCGAGGGCGACAGCCATCTCTTCAACACGCTGGTGCTCGACATCCATCCATACGTGCAGGACCAGATGTTCGCCGAAACGCAAGGCATTTTCGGCAAGCGGCTGGTGGCAGGGGCCTTCGTGTTCTCTGCCGGGCTCGGTCTCGTCGCCACCAATTGCATTAACGCCTTTTCGTATGGCTACGACAAATTGCGCTTCATCAAGCCGGTGTTCATAGGCGACACGATCTATTCGATCCGCTCCAACCTCGACAAGAAGCCAAAATACAAGGAAATGGGGCTGATCCGCGCCAGCTATGAAGTCTTCAAGGGTGAAGGCGAGCTCGTGCTTTATTGCGAGCACCTGCAGACGGTGAAGTACCGCAATCCGGCCGATTTCGCCGGCAAGACGGAGAAATAGGCAATGGCTGCCATTGCCGAACTGCCGCTGACCGGGCTCATCGTTGTCGATATGAGCCAATTCTTGTCCGGGCCCTACTGCTCGCTCAGACTGCTCGACCTCGGCGCTCGCGTCATCAAGATCGAACGGCCGGACGGCGGCGACCTGTCGCGCCGGCTCTATCTCAGCGACACCGAGATCGGCGGCGATTCCACCATTTTCCATGCGATCAACCGCGCCAAGGAAAGCCTTGCCATCGACTTGAAGGACGAGGCCGACCTTGCGGCGCTGCGCGGCCTGCTGGCCAAGGCCGACGTGCTGATCCAGAATTTCAGGCCCGGCGTCATCGAACGCCTGGGCTTCGATTACGAGGCGGTGCGCAAGATCAATCCGCGCCTGGTCTATGCCTCGATCAGCGGCTATGGCGAGGAAGGCCCGTGGGTCAAGCGGCCCGGGCAGGATCTGCTGGCGCAGGCCCGCTCCGGCGTGATGTGGCTGAACGGCGACGAGGACCAAGGGCCGGTGCCCTTCGGCCTGGCGATCGCCGACATGCTGGCGGGTTCCGCCGCCGCGCAAGGCATCCTCGCCGCACTGGTGCGGCGCGGCGTGACCGGCAAGGGCAGCCATGTCGAGACCAGCCTGCTCGAAGCGCTGGTCGACTTCCAGTTCGAGGTGCTGACCACGCATCTCAATGACGGGCGCCGGCTGCCGCGGCGGTCGAGCTTCCGCAGCGCGCACGCCTATCTCTCGGCGCCCTACGGCGTCTATCCGGCCAAGGACGGCTATCTGGCGATCGCTATGACGCCGATCTCGAAACTCGCCGATCTCCTCGGGCTCGAGGAGCTTGCGCCCTATCGCGACCAGCCGTCGACCTGGTTCACCGCCCGCGACGAGATCAAGGCGATCATCGCGCAAAAGATCGCAACGAAGACGGTCGACGAATGGCTTGCCATTCTCGAGCCTGCCGACATCTGGTGCGCCAAGGTTTTGAGCTGGCCGGAAATGATGGCCAGCGAAGGCTTCCAGGTCCTCGACATGCTGCAGACGGTGACGCGCGAGGATGACGTTTCGATCCTCACCACGCGCTCGCCGCTCAGGGTAGACGGCATCCGCGCGAAGGTCGAGCGGGCCGCGCCACGCATCGGCGAGCACAGCGCAAAAATCCGCGCGGAGTTCGGGCTGTGAGCGACGTCACGCTCAAAGGCATGACCTGGAGCCATCCGCGCGGCTATGACCCGATGGTCGCCTGTTCGAGACTGTGGAAGCAACAAACTGGCATCGCCGTTGAATGGGACAAGCGCTCGCTGCAGGATTTCGAATCCTTCCCGGTCGAAGAACTGGCCCGTGCCTACGACCTGATCGTCGTCGACCATCCGCATGTCGGCCAGATCACCGCCGAGAATTGCCTGGCGCCGCTCGATGTCGCCGGCCGGGAAGCCGAACGTGCAGCACTTGCGGCGGGCAGTGTCGGCCGGTCCTTTCCGAGCTACAACTGGCAAGGCCGGCAGTGGGCGTTTCCGATCGACGCGGCCAGCCAGGTGCAGGCATGGCGGCCCGACATGCTTTCGGCAGCGCCGGCGAGCTGGGCCGATGCCCTCGATCTGGCCCGGCAAGGCCACGTGCTGTTGCCGCTCAGGCCGCCGCATGCGCTGATGGTGTTCTACACGCTTGCCGGCAATCTCGGCCGGCCCGCCGGTGAAGGCCCTGGCGGCCATGTGGATCCGACAGCGGGCAAGCAGGTCTTCGAGATGATGCGCGAGATCGCAGCCCTCGTCGACCCGGCCTGTCTTGGCATGGATCCGATCGCGGTTCTGGAGCAAATGGCCGGATCCGGCTCGCGGATCGCCTGCGCGCCGCTGATCTATGGCTATGTCTCCTATGCCATCGCCGGGTTTCGACCCAACCGCCTGGCTTTCGCGGATATCCCGGCCGCTGGCGATGCCGGCCCCAAAGGCTCGGCGCTCGGCGGGACCGGCATCGCCGTGTCGGCCTTCTCGAAGGCCGGACAGGAAGCAATCGACTTCGCCTACTGGATCGCCAGCGGTGACGTGCAGCGCGGCCCTTACGCCTCGGCCGGCGGCCAGCCCGGCCATGCGGCAGCCTGGGCGGATGCCGCCGTCAACGCCGCCGCCGGCAATTTCTACAAGGACACGCGGGCTACGCTCGAAGGTGCCTGGGTGAGGCCGCGGCACGACGGCTACATGGCGTTCCAGCAGGCGGCGTCCGATCGCATAAATCTCGGCCTGAGCGAAAGGCACAATGCCGCTCGCGTCGTTGCCGATCTCAATCGCCTGTTTCGGGAGAGCCTTTCGACGCAGGTGTCCGGCGTTGCCGGCGGAGGAGCCTGAACAACCGAACGGAGGAGAACATGAACAGCCTGATCCGCGGCCTTATGGCCGCAACCGCACTTGCATCGGTCACGACCATAGCCTGCGCTCAAGACGTTTCGGGCGTGATTGCTGGATTGCCGACCGAACTGAAGGCACAATATGACGGCGCGCCGCAAAAGGTGCTGCCGTCGGCCTGGGATAATTTCACGCCGGCGCCAAAGCCGTGGAAATGGTGCCACTCCGAGTCCTACCAGGGCAATCCGTGGCGCGTCACCGTCACCAAGGAGTTGAAGCGGCTGGTCGACGGCCTGATCGCCGACGGCACCGTGGCGAGCTTCGAGGTATCGGATTCCAACAACGACGCCAGTCAGCAGATCAACCAGATCCGCGCCTTCATCGACAAGAAATGCTCGATCATCACCTCGATCCCCGGCTCGGCGACGGCGCTGGACGATGCCATCGATGCCGCAGCCAAAGCCGGCATCCCCTTCATCACGGCAGCTGGGTCGGTGACCAGCCCGAATGCGATCAACGTCGATTCCAATTATGCGCGCTGGGGCTACGACATGATGACCGCGATCGGCAAAGCAATGCCGGACGGCGGCAGCGTGCTTCTGGTCGAAGGCATTGCCGGTCACCCGATCGTCGTGCAGGAGCGCCAGGGCGGCGACAAGGCGCTGGCCGAAAATTCAAAGCTCAAGGTCTCGCGCAGCGTCAACGGCAACTGGACGGCCAACGTCACCAAGACAGCGGTGCTGCAGGCAATCGCCACCAATCCGGCGCCGATCGATGCAGTGTGGACGACGGGCAGCGAAAGCCGCGTCGTCGCCGAGGCCTTTGCCGAGGCCGGCCGCCCTGCCCCGCTGATCACCGGCTCGATCACCGGCGATGCGCTCGGCTACTGGAAGGCCAATCCCGACAAATACCGGTTCGAAGGCCATGCGGTTCTGCCGCACTGGACGGCCGAGACGCTGTTTCGTGTCGGGGCGCGCATGCTGGATGGGCAGAAGCCGAAGCTCAACACGCTGCTGATCCCGATTCCGCCGGTGCACAATGCCGACCTCGGCGCCTGGTACAAGGACTGCATGACGCCGGACGCCGTCTCGATCTTCCCGGTCCCGCCGAAGGATCCGATGCCGGAGGAATGGCTCGATGCCTACTTCGCCAATCCGGCACCGACCAAGGGCTGGGATTATTCGAAGGTGCCGGACGCCTGCGCCAAGTAGCATTTATGCGGGCCGGCTCCGCACCAGCGGTGCCGGCTTTCTCGATCAGGATTGCTCATGCTGGAAGTCCAGGCCATCTCGAAACGCTACGGCGAAACGATTGCGCTGGCCAATGCCTCCATCGCATTCCGCGCCGGCACGATCCACACCATCCTGGGCGAGAACGGTTCGGGCAAGAGCACCCTGGTCAAGCTGCTGTCGGGGATCGTCCAGCCGGACAGCGGCGCGATCCTGCTCGACGGAGCGCCCTTTACCGGCCTCTCGCCGGCGGCGTTCCAGACCGCCGGGTTGGCCACCGTGTTCCAGGAAGTGCTGATCGCGCCTGACCGTTCGGTGACCGACAACATCCTGCTCGGCCTCGACGGCTTGCTGACGCGCACCGTGCCGCGCGCCGAGCGGCGGCAGCGCGCACAAGCGGTGCTGAAGCGCTTCGCGGTGACCGAGATCCCGCTCGACCAGTTGGCGGGGCAATTGCCGCTTGCGGTTCAGCAATTGGTAGTGCTCGCCCGCGCCGTGGTGCGCAACCCGCGCATTCTCATCCTTGACGAGGTTACAGCGGCGCTCGACTTTGCCGATCGCGAGGCGGTCTTTGCCATGATGCGCAAGCTTGCCTCCGAAGGCTGCCTGATCCTGTTCATCACCCATCGCATGGACGAGGTGATGTCGCTTTCGGACCGGATTTCCGTGCTGCGCGGCGGCAGCGTGGTGACGACTGAGGAACGCGGCACGTCCACCGCATCCGAACTTCTCAGAGCGATGGCGCCACGCACGGCGGCGGAGCTGGCGCATGGCTGATCGCGCCAGCCTTTCGGTGCGTGGCCTGGTGATCGCGCCGGGCGCAAGCCCCATGACGCAAACCATTGCGCCGGGCGAGATCGTCGGCCTTGCCGGCCTCGACGGCCACGGACAGGAGCGGTTCCTGAAAGTGCTGGCCGGCCTGGAACGCCCGGCCGGCGGCGAGGTGACCGTCGAGGCGCCAACCGGAGCGCGCGCGATCACCAATTTCCGCAAGGCGGTCGCCGGCGGCATCGCCTATTTGCCGCGCGACCGGCGCACCACCGGCATTTTTCCGACCCAATCGGTGCTCGACAATTTTGCCGTCTCGACGCTGTCGCGCGATATGCGTTTCGGCCTGCTCAGCTTCGCCGCGCGGCGGCAGCGCTATGAGAGCTACCGGGACAGACTGTCGATCATCGCGCCACGGCCGGACGCCCCGATCACCACGCTTTCCGGCGGCAATCAGCAGAAGGTGCTGCTGGCCCGCGCATTGGCGCTGGAACCGGCGATCCTGCTCCTCAACGACCCTACCCGCGGCGTCGACGTGGCAACGCGCCACGTCCTTTATGACGTGTTCCGCAGGCTTGCGGCGGACGGCATGGCGCTGGTCATCCTATCGAGCGAGATCGAGGAGATCCTGCTGCTTTGCCATCGCGTGCTGGTGTTCCGCGAACGGCAGGTGGCGGCTGAAATCACCGGAGACGAGATGAAAAGCGATACGGTGATCGCCGCCATGTTCGGGCGCGCGGCATGAGCGGGTTGCGGCGCATGGCGGCGCGATGGCGCGGCGCCGGCTTTGCGGCAGTGCTGTTGGTGATCCTGATCGCGGTCAATCTGCTGCTCAATCCGGCGCGCTTCCATCCTGCCGCCTGGGGCGCGCTGATCGGGCTCGCCGCGCCGCTGATCGGCGCAGCGCTCGCCTCGGCTCCAGTGATCCTCGCCGGGCGCGGCGGCATCGACATTTCCGTCGGGCCATTGATGGGCTTCGTCAATGCGATGGTGATCCAGCTGCTGTTCCTCAGGCTTGGCATATCTTCGCCGCTGGTCATCGTGCCGGCGGCGCTTCTGATCGGCGCGATCGTCGGCGCTGCCAACGGCTTTCTGGCGACCATCGTCCGCATCCAGCCGATCGTTGCGACGCTCGGCACCTATCTGATCCTCACCGGCATGACGCTGACCGTCCTGCCGGCGCCGGTCGGGCCGGCGCCGGGCTGGCTGAAGGCAATGGCCGGACCCTGGTCGGCGCTGCCGCTGGCGCTGATCTTGCTGTTCTGGTGGCTGGTGCGACAGACGCCTTATTACGACCAGCTGATGGCGGTGGGCAGCGATGACCGCGCCGCCTACACGGCCGGCATTCCGGTGACGAAAGTGCGTTTCATCGCCTATGTCATGACCGGCATACTTGCCGCCTGTGCCGGCCTGATGCTGACCGCGCTGATCGGTTCGGCCGACCCTAATATCGGGCCAACCTACACGCTGATCGCGATTGCCGCGGTGGCGCTCGGCGGCGTCAGCCTTGCCGGCGGGCGCGGCGGGCTCGCCGGCGCCGCCATCGGCGCTGTCGACATCTTCCTGCTGCAGAGCGTGCTGACCGCCTTCAACGTCTCCACCTATGTGCTGCAGATCGCCTATGGCGCGATCCTGGTTGTGGCCGTCATCATGACGGCGCTGCAGGAGCGGCTCTCGGGAGGGAAAGGCTGAGAAGCATGCGCCAGACCTGGTTCCAATCCACCAATGCGCGTGTCGCCGGTGCCTTTGCCGTCGCTGTCGCCTTGCATCTCCTTGGCACCTTGCTCATCCCGGGCTACTCCCAGCCGTTCGCCATCCGGGCGCTGCTGGTGATCGCCTCGCTGCTGGCGGTGGCATCGATCGGCCAGACCCTCGTCGTAATCCTGGGCGGTATCGATCTGTCGATCCCCTTCATCATCGGCTTTGCCAATGTCGTTGCCGCACAGCTCTACGGCGTCGGCTGGAATTTTGCCCTTGTCTGCGCAGTCGTCGTCGCGCTCGCCATACTGATCGGGGCGCTGAACGGCCTGATCTCACGTGGGCTCGATATCCACCCGCTGATCGTCACGCTCGGCACTGGCATGATCGTGCAAGGTGCCGTCCTGTTGTGGACCGGTGGCTTTCCATCCGGATCGGCGCCTGCCGCGGTTTCCGCCTTCGTTTCGATCGGCGGTTCGGTCGGACCGCTGCCGGTGCCGGGGCTGGTGCCATGCGTCGCGGTGCTGACCTTGCTGGTGGCGCTGGTGCTGGCGCGCACGCCATACGGCCGCCGTCTCTACGCCCTAGGCAGCAATCCAGGTGCTGCGCCGCTGGCGCTGATCGATCCGGTCCGCATGTGGACCGTGACCTATGCCGCGAGCGCCTTCTTCGCCGCCGCGGCCGGCGTGCTGCTGCTCGGCTTCACCGGCTCTGCCTATGGCGATGTCGGCCAGCCCTATCTGTTCCAGACGATCGCGGCAGTGGTGGTCGGCGGCGCCGCCCTTGTCGGCGGCCGCGGCAGCTATTTCGGCACCATTGCCGGCGTGCTGGTGCTGACGGAGATCAACACGCTGCTGATCGGCCTCGGCTTCCGGCCCTCGACCGTGCAGGCGGCACTTGGCCTGGTCATCGTGCTCCTGGTTTCGCTCTACGGTCGCGAGCGGCACGTGTCGGCGACGATCTGAGGCCACCTATTCGTTTTAGCCGCATTTGTGCGACGCCATGTGATTCCATCACTTGGCTGCAAAATGCTCTACAAACTCCACAGCCGCTTGGCGTTGCCGGACAGCAGTTGCTGCCTTTCATCGGCGCTGGTGCCGGCGAGCAGCGCGTGCGTTGCCGCCACCCAGGTCGCAAGCCCGCCGCCAAGCGTGCAGACCGGCCAGTCGCTGCCCCACACAACGCGGTCCCAGCCGAAGCATTCGATGGTGTGCTCGACATAGGAACGCAGCGTTTCGACAGTCCAGGATCCGGCATCCGCATAGGCGACCACACCGGAAATTTTGCCGACGACGTTCGGGCGCCGCGCGATCTCCGCCATGTGCTCGCGCCAGGGGTGCTCGGCACCACCCTTGATGTCGGGCACGCCACAATGGTCGAGCACGAACTGCACATCCGGCGCGACGTCGGCGAGTGCAATCGCCTTGGGGATCTGGTGCGGCAGAACGACAAGGTCGAAGGTCAGGCCGCTGCCGGCAAGCCGCTTGATGTTTTCGCGAAACAGCGCGCCCTCCGAAAGCTCGTCCGGCATGACGTGCAGCACGCGGCGAAAGCCTTTGACGAAAGGATCGGCGCGCTGGCGCTCGAGATAGGCGGCAAAGCCGGGCTCTTCCGGACGGCAGGAGGCAATTGCCCCCCGCAGCAAGCTGGCCTTTTCCCGCGACAGCGCTTTGACACGGCTGGTTTCAGCCTCGATGTCGGCAGGATCGACATCGACCTCCATATGCAATGCGCCCTCGATGCCGGCACGGCGGGCCTGGACTGCATATTCGACGTAGGAGAAATCGCGGTTGAGCGCCGGCACGCCGGCCAGCCAGGGATAGCGCAGCGCGGACTGGTCGATCAGGTGCAGATGGGTGTCGAAGATCATGGCGGCGCTCCTCCCTGGCGACTTCGAGATCATCTCACGGAGAAATTCTTCATTCAAATAAGAATTCATCGCGATTGCTTGACGGTCGATCCCGCCAGTTGCGACAGCTTTTCGGTCGCTGCCAGCAGCAGCTCTATCGTCCTGGTGATGTCGGGCGCCTTGGGTGCGTTGACCAGGGTTATGTAGGGGATCGACAGTGCGGCGATGGCCTTGCCATCCGAGCCGAGAACGGGCGTCGACAGATTGAACACGCCGGCCGTCTGCATCGACGCCATCATCTCGTAGCCGCGTTCCCTGATCTGGTCGAGGCGGGCGAAGAATTCCGGCGATTGCGGCGGCTTGTCGGTACTGCGCAGATGTTCTGAGATCATCATCTGCCGCTCTTCCGGCGGGCGGAACGCCAGCAATACATGGCCGGACCCGGTGTCGAACAGGCTGATATGCGAGCCGACGCGGATGGAGATGCCCCAGTAATCCGGCGCCTCCTGCTGTGCGATCACCACCGCGGAACCGCGGTCGAAGACGACCAGCTGATTTGCCTGCTGTGTGGTTTCGGCCAGTTCGCGCATCAGCGGCGTCGCGTAGGAAGCCAGCCGGCGCACCGGCGCGTGCAGCTGCGCCAGGCCAAACAGCTTGAGCGTCAGCGAGTAACGGTCGCCATCCGGCCGCGTGACATAGCCGCGCCGCACCAGCCGATCCAGCATGCGATAGAACTCGTTCGGGCTGCGGTCGAGTTTCTTGGCGATTTCCGCCTGCGTCAGGCCGCCGTCGACGCCGGCCAGCAGCTCGAGAATGTCGAGCCCCTTGTCCAACGCCGGGGCTCGATAGCGCTCGTCTTCCTCGTCCTCTGCCATTGGGCTTCTCCAGTGAATTTCATATTTCATATACGCATAACGGTTGCTTCCGGAAGAACTTTCGGCTTGACGATCTTATAAATATTTTGTTTGTATATGAATGAACCTGCCGATCGACCTCACTACGCGATCGACGCAGACTCTTGGGAGGATACCAATGACGAAACTGTTTTGCGGCCTGTCGGCCGGCGTAACGCTGCTCGCACTTGGTGCGAGTGCTGCCCTTGCTGCCGACCTGCCCGGTAAATTCGACGGCGTCACCATCGACGCCAAGCTGATCGGCGGCCAGCAATATGAAGGGCTGTACGCGCGCATCGGCGAATGGGAAAAACTGACCGGCGCCAAGGTCAACGTGATCTCGAAGAAAAACCACTTCGAGCTCGACAAGGAGATCAAGTCGGACATCGCCTCCGGCAGCATCAACTGGTGCGTCGGGTCGAACCACTCGTCCTTCGCGCCGCAATATCCTGATATCTACACCGATCTCAACAAGCTGCTGCCGAAGGAGGAGATCGACGCCTTCGTGCCGTCGACGATCAAGGCCTCGACGCTCGAGGGCAAGCTGGTCATGCTGCCGCGCGCGCAGTTCGACGTCTCGGCGCTCTACTACCAGAAGAGCCTCTACCAGGATGAAGCCAAGAAGGCCGCCTACAAGGCCAAGTACGGCAAGGAACTGACACCGCCCGACACCTGGGACGAGGTCGCCCAGCAGGCGGAATTCTTCGCCAGCCCGCCCGATTTCTATGGTACCCAGTTCGCCGGCAAGGAAGAGGCGATCAACGGCCGCTTTTACGAGATGCTCATCGCCGACGGCGGCGAATACCTCGACAAGGATGACAAGCCGGCCTTCAACTCGGAAGCCGGCGTGCACGCGCTCGACTGGTTCGCCAATCTCTACAAGGCCAAGGCGGTGCCGGCCGGCACCACCAACTATCTGTGGGACGATCTCGGCCAAGGCTTTGCCTCGGGCACCGTCGCAATCAACCTCGACTGGCCGGGCTGGGCAGGCTTCTTCAACGATCCGAAGTCGTCGAAGGTCGCCGGCAATGTCGGCGTGAAGGTGGCGCCGAAGGGATCGGCCGGCATTCGCACCGGCTGGTCGGGGCACCACGGATTTTCGGTCACCGAAAACTGCGCCAGCAAGGAAGCCGCGGCATCGCTGGTCTGGTTCCTGACCAATGAGGACAGCCAGAAGCTCGAGGCGGCAAGCGGCCCACTGCCGACCCGCACGGCGGTGTGGGACTGGGACATCCAGCAGGCGGCCAACGATCCTTACAAGAAGGAAGTGCTGGCGGCTTTCCAGGAAGAGGCAAAGCACGCTTTTGCCGTGCCGCAGATACCTGAATGGATCGAAATCTCCAACGCCGTCTATCCCGAATTGCAGGCCGCCATCCTTGGCGACAAGACCTCCAAGCAGGCGCTGGACGACGCTGCCGCCAAGGCCACGCAAATCCTCGAGGACGCCGGCAAGCTTTGACCATTCTCCCAAGGGGGCGCCGCGCTCATCGAAGAGCGGCGTCCCCGAACTTTTTACGAACCATGCGCAACACGCTTTGTCTTGATCCCAGCTCGCCGATGGCGGCCTTCGGTGTCCGGGCACCAACCAGAACCGGATCGCCATGAAAGGCTGGAGACCTTCGCCGCCATTGCTGCTCCTGCTGCCGGCGGTGATCGTTCTGGCGGCGGTGGTGGTGGTGCCGCTGCTGCTTTCGCTCTATTCCAGCTTCACGCCGTTCCGGCTGACCAGGCCGGAGACGTTCTGGGTCTTCATCGGCGCGCGCAACTACGTCACCATCCTGACCAGCCGCGCTTTCTGGGTCGCCTTTGCCCGCACCGTGGTGCTGCTGACGGTGGCGCTCAACCTGGAAATGCTGATCGGGCTCGGGCTGGCCCTGCTGGTGGAGAAGGCATCGCGCGGCCAGCGGATCCTGCGCACCATCATGATGTTTCCGATGATGTTTTCGCCGATCCTCGTCGGCTTCCAGTTCAAATTCATGTTCAATGACAATATCGGCCTGGTGAACAATGCCCTGCAGGGGCTCGGCCTGACCGATCGCGCCATCCCGTGGCTGATCGACGGCAATCTCGCCTTCATCGCCATCCTGATCGCCGAGATCTGGTCGTCGACCTCGGTGTTCGCGATCCTGATCCTGGCCGGGCTGCTGGCGATGCCGCGCGAACCGGTCGAGGCGGCCCGCGTCGACGGCTGCACGCCGTGGCAGACATTCCGCTATGTCACCTGGCCGTTCATCATGCCGTTTGCCTTTATCGCCATGACCATCCGCTCACTCGACGTCGCGCGCGCCTATGACATCGTAAAGATCATGACCGACGGCGGCCCCGCCGGCCGCACCGAACTGGTCTGGACGCTGGTCGCCCGCACCGCCTACAGCGACGCCAGGATGGGAATGGCCAATGCCATGGCCTATTTCTCGATCCTGCTGTCGATCCTGTTCACCGTCTATTTCTACCGCAAGCTCGCCGCAGCGCGCACGCAGATCGCGGCGGAGTGGTGAGGATGGACCAGAACAGCCTGCATCGCGTCGGCAACAAAGCGCTCGGAATCGTTCACGGCATCGGACTGTTCCTGGCCATGCTGGTCATCTGCCTGCCCGGCATCTGGATCGTGCTGTCTTCGCTGCGGCCGACCGTCGAAATCATGGCCAAGCCGCCGGTGTGGATCCCGCAGCAACTCTCGCTCGACGCCTACGTCGCCATGTTCAGCGGCGTCGGCCAGGGCGGCATTCCGGTGCTCGATTACTTCCGCAATTCGCTGATCATCTCGGTGACCTCGACGGTGATCGCCATCGTCATCGGCATGGCCGGCGGCTACGCCTTTGCGCGCTACCGCTTTCGCGCCAAGTCGGCGATGTTCCTCGGCCTGATGCTGACGCGCACGGTGCCCGGCATCGCGCTGTCGCTGCCGCTGTTCTTTGTCTTTGCGCGGCTCGGCATCATCGACACGCATTTCGGGCTGATCCTGGTCTATGTCGCGCTCAACGTGCCGTTCACCGTCTGGCTGATCGACGGCTTTTTCCGCCAGGTGCCGAAAGATCTCGCCGAAGCCGCGCAGATCGACGGCTGCACGCGCTGGCAGGCCTTCTGGCAGGTCGAGTTTCCACTCGCCGGGCCCGGCATCGCCTCGGCCGGCATCTTTGCCTTCCTCACCTCCTGGAACGAGTTCGCGCTCGCCTCGCAGCTGACGCGCTCGATCAACTCCAAGACCCTGCCGGTCGGCCTGCTCGACTATACGGCCGAATTCACCATCGACTGGCGCGGCATGTGCGCGCTCGCCGTGGTCATGGTCATACCGGCGCTCACGCTTACCTTCATCGTCCAGAAACACCTCGTCGGCGGCCTCACTTCCGGCGCGGTGAAAGGCTGACATGGCAACCGTATCGCTCAAGAACCTCACCAAAAGCTACGGCCCGGTGGCGGTGGTGCACGGCATCGACCTCGAGGTCGCCGACCGCGAGTTCATCGCGCTGGTCGGGCCGTCCGGTTGCGGCAAGTCGACAACCCTGCGCATGATCGCCGGCCTCGAGGCGATCAGCGACGGGATCATCGAGATCGGCGGCCGCATGGTCAACGACCTGCCGCCGCGCTCGCGCAACATCTCGATGGTGTTCCAGTCCTATGCGCTCTATCCGCATATGACCGTGCGCGAAAACCTCGGCTTCTCGCTCAAGATAGCCGGCGCCGCGAAGGAAGAAATGGACCGTCGCGTCGCCGAAGCGTCCGGCATTCTCGGCCTCGACCAATTGCTCGACCGCCGGCCGTCGCAGCTGTCCGGCGGACAGCGCCAGCGCGTCGCCATGGGCCGCGCCATCGTGCGCGATCCCGACGTCTTCCTGTTCGACGAGCCGCTTTCCAATCTCGACGCCAAGCTTCGGACGCAGATGCGCACCGAGATCAAGAAACTGCATGCCAAGGTCCGGTCGACGGTGATCTACGTCACCCATGACCAGGTCGAAGCGATGACATTGGCGGACCGTATCGTCATCATGCGTGACGGTTTCATCGAGCAGGTCGGCACACCCGACGAGGTCTTCCGCCGGCCGCAGACACGCTTCGTCGCCGGCTTCATCGGCTCGCCGCCGATGAACCTGCATGAGGCGGTTGTCGACGACGGACAGTTGCTGTTCGCCAGCGGCGAGAGATTGCCTCTGCCCAGCCAGTTCAAGGCCAATGTCGGAACCGGCGACAAAGTCGTGTTCGGCCTCAGGCCCGACGACATCTATCCGACCGGGCATGGCATCAGCTCCGGCGAAGACGTCGACGTCCACCAGGTGGAGTTGCCGGTGACCGTCACCGAGCCGCTCGGCAACGAGACGCTGGTGTTCGCCGAATTCAACGGCAGCGACTGGGTATCGCGGATGCTCAATCCAAAGCCGCTGAAAGCCGGCGACCGGGTCAAGATGAGCCTGGACCTGTCGCAGGCCCATCTGTTTTCCGCCGAAACAGGCAGGACATTGCGAGGTTAAAATCATGGCAAAGATCGAGAAAATCGAACTGCGGATGGTCGACCTGGTGCCGAAGGTCAAGCGCACCGATGCCATCCAGAGTTTTGTCAGCCAGGAAACACCGATCGTCACCATCACCGACGCCGACGGCGCGGTCGGCACCGGCTACAGCTATACGATCGGCACGGGCGGCTCTTCGGTGATGCGGCTGCTGGCCGACCACCTTGCGCCGCGGCTGATCGGCCGCGATGCCGACATGATCGAGGCGATCTGGCACGAGCTGGAGTTCGCCACCCATGCCACGACGATCGGCGCGATCACGGCAATCGCGCTGGCGGCCATCGACACTGCCCTTTGGGACCTGCGGGCCAAGAAACAGAGGCTGCCGCTGTGGAAGCTGGCCGGCGGCGCCAAGGACCGCTGCCCGCTCTACACGACCGAAGGCGGTTGGCTGCATATCGAAACCGAGGCGCTGGTCGCGGATGCGCTGGCCGCCAAGGGCAAGGGCTTTCGCGGCTCGAAGGTCAAGATCGGCAAGCCGCACGGCTCCGAGGATCTTGTCCGGCTGACGGCGGTGCGCCGGGCGGTTGGAGACTCCTACGAAATCATGACCGACTGCAACCAGGGCTTCTCGGTCGACGAGGCAGTCCGCCGGGCCGAGCGCTTGCGTGAACTCGATCTCGCCTGGATCGAGGAACCGTTGCCGGCCGACGACATAGACGGCCATATCCGCCTGTCGAATGCGACGTCGACGCCGATCGCCGTCGGCGAGTCGCTCTACTCGATCCGGCATTTCCGCGAATATATGCAGAAGGGCGCGTGCTCGATCGTGCAGGTCGATGTCGGCCGCATCGGCGGCATCACGCCGTGGCTGAAGGTGGCGCATGCAGCCGAGGCGTTCGACATACCGGTCTGCCCGCATTTCCTGATGGAACTGCATGTCAGCCTGACATGCGCCGTTCAGAACGGCAGATATGTCGAGTATATTCCCCAGCTCGACCAGCTGACCGGCAAGAAAATGCGTATCGAGGACGGGCACGCATTGGCACCGGACGAACCCGGCATCGGCATCGACTGGGACTGGGATGCGATCAAGGCGAAGAGCATCGCGGAATTCACCATGGCGATAGAAAAATAGGAGGCGGACATGCAGCGAATGGGAATGGTGCTCGGCCTCAAGCCGGAGAAAGTCGCCGAGTATGTGCGGCTTCACGCTGCTGTGTGGCCGGACGTCCTCAAGATGATTTCCGCCTGCAACATCAAGAATTATTCGATTTATCTGAGGGAGCCGGAGCACCTTTTGTTCAGCACCTTCGAGTACCACGGCACCGACTATGCCGCCGACATGGCGAAGATGGCCGCCGATCCCACGACGCAGGAATGGTGGGCGCTCTGCATGCCGTGCCAGGAGCCGCTGCCGACCCGCAAGGAGGGCGAGTGGTGGGCGTCGATGGACGAAGTCTTCCATTATGACTGATGACATTTTCGATCCTGCCTCGCTCTCCCAGGCCTGGGCACAGCCGTCAAAGCCTAGGCCGATCGTGATCTTCGGCGCCGGCTCGATCGTCGGCGATGCGCATTTCCCGGCCTATGGGAAAGCCGGTTTCCCGGTTGCCGGGCTTTTCGACCCCGACCTGGCCAAGGCGGAAGGACTGGCGCAGAAATGGGGCGTCACCGCTTACCGGTCGGTCGAGGAAGCTGCGTCAATCAAGGACGCCGTCTTCGATCTGGCGACGCCGCCGGCCTATCATGCCGGGGTGCTCAGGGCGCTGCCCGATGGTGCGGTGGCGCTGATCCAGAAGCCGATGGGCAGCAATCTCATCGAGGCGACCGACATCCTCGAAATCTGCCGCTCCAAAGGCCTGAAGGCGGCGGTGAATTTCCAGCTGCGCTTCGCGCCGATGATGCTGGCGCTCAGGGATGCGATCGCCAAGGGCTGGCTCGGCGACGTGGTCGATTTCGACGCATGGCTGGCGCTGGCGACACCCTGGCAGCTCTGGGAATTCCTGTTGCAGGCGCCGCGCGTCGAGATCACCATGCATTCCATCCATTATCTCGACCTGATCCGGCAATTGCTCGGCGACCCCAAGGGGGTTCATGCCAAGACACTCGGCCACCCCGGCCATAAGGTTGCGCAAACGCGCACCAGCGCGATCCTCGACTATGGCGACACCGTGCGCTGTGCACTGTCGATCAATCACGATCACAAATTCGGTCGAAAACATCAGGCCTGCGAATTCCGCATCTGCGGCACCGAAGGCGCCGCTTACCTCAAACTGGGCGTCAACCTCGACTATCCGCGCGGCGAGCCGGACATTCTCGAAATCTACCCCAAAGGCGGCACGGACTGGGTTGCGGTTCCACTCGTCGGCGCATGGTTTCCGGACGCCTTTGCCGGCCGCATGGCCAATGTCCAGCGCTACGCGTCGGGCGAGGACGCCGAGCTTGTCAGTTCCGTCGAAGACGGCTGGAACACGATGGCGCTGGTCGAAGCCGCCTACCGATCGAGCGCGGCGCCGGCAACACCGATCGCGGCGAGGCCCTGACATGGAGCAGACTGTCTATTTCGAGGACTACCGGATCGGCTCGTCGCGCATGACCAGCGGGCGCACCATCACCGAGACCGATTTCGTCGTCCATGCCGGCCATACCGGCGATTTCTTTCCCCACCACATGGACGCCGAGTTCATGAAGACGACGCCGTTCGGCCAGCGCATCGCCCACGGCACGCTGGTGTTTTCGGTCGGCGTCGGGCTGACGGCCAGCGTCGTCAACCCGGTTGCCTTCTCCTATGGCTACGACCGGCTGCGCTTCATCAAGCCGGTGTTCATCGGCGATACGATCAGGACCCGCACCACCATCTCGGCTAGGGAAGACGACCCGAAGCGACCCGATTCAGGCCGGGTCGTCGAGCGCTGCGAGGTGATCAACCAGCATGGCGACGTGGTGCTGGTCGCCGATCACATCTACATCGTCGAGCGTCGCGACAAGCCGAGCAGAGCCTCGACGGATGGCGCTGAAACCTAAAGACAAAAAAACCGCCTTGCGGCGGGTCCTCGGTGCGAATCAGCACCATACGCAAATTAGTAGCATAGCTGCCGGCACAAAGCAAGAACAAAATGTGGCAAACCGGACAACCGCGACAGGTTGCGCTGCCCCTTATCGCCCTGCGAACGCCGACTTGCAGGACTTGGGTTCCGCGGAGCAGGCGGATAGAGGTGGTGCAGACATCGGGAATTGGTCATATCCGGTTGACCGGATATACCGGCTTGCCGCCGCGCAGGACCGATGCGACATCGGCAAACACCTTGTTGCGAACCTCCGCGTAAGACTGGGTCGAGTAGTGCGCCGCGTGTGGACTGACCAGGACGGTGTCCAGCGCCAGCAGCGGATTGTCGGGCGAAGGCGGCTCCCGCTCGAACGTGTCGATGCCGGCGCCTGCCAGATGGCTGCGCCGGATCGCGTCCGCCAATGCGACCTCGTCGACCAGGCCGCCGCGGGCCACGTTGATGAGTATCGCCCCTTCCTTCATCCGCGACAGGGCTTGCGCCGACATGATGTTTCTGGTCTCCGGTGTCGCTGGAACGTGCAGCGAGACGATATCGGCCCTGGCCAGCAGATCGTCGAAGCCGACCGGTTCGGCACCACTGGCCGCGATGCGCTCGGCCGGCATATGCGGGTCGTAGGCGATGATGTGGTAGCCGAAGACCCGCGCCCGCTCGGCAGTCAGCCGCCCGATCTGGCCGAAGCCGATCAGGCCGAGGATCTGCCTGTCGGGCCGCGTGATGCCGGCGCCGTCGGTCATTGCAGCCCAGCGGCCGGCGCGCACCGCGCTGTCGAACTGTTTCAGCCTGCGCGTCAAGGCCAGGATCAGGGCTATGGCGTGGGTGCTGACTTCAACCAGATTGGCGTCCGGCACGTAGGTTACCTGAACACCGGCACGGCTGGCGGCCTCGACGTCGATCGAATCGAGCCCTACGCCGAACCGCCCGATGACCTTGAGCCTCTTCAGTTCCGCCAAAACGCGAGCCGTGATCGGCTCCCGCAATACCATCAATGCGTCGGCGTCGCGGCAGTGTTCGATCAGGGCATCTTCCGTGAGCAGCGTCTTTTCGACAAACTCGGCGCTCAAGCCGTCGAGGTAGCGCAGCTGCTCTTCCTCGACTGACAACACGCCGTCGGTCTTGATGATCTTCATGGCAAACTCTTGCTATGAGGCGCTGCGCGCCGAGGCGACGCCGGCGGCAAGGCCGGCCCCGAGAAACATCGTATCGCTGGCCAGCATGTAGAAGCTGATGCCGTGCCGCGACCATTTGCCGACATCATCCGCCGAAGGGCGAAAGATGCCGACGGCCTTGCGCGCCGTGCGCGCCGCGGCCGCGATCCTCATAATCGCGGCATTGAGCTTGTCCTGGCCGGCCGGCCCCATCGCGTCGATCGAGACCGACAGGTCGCCGGGGCCAATGAAGACCACGTCGACGCCGTCGACCTGGACGATGTCGTCGATGTTGGCGAGCCCTTCGGCCGTCTCGACCTGGATGGCGACCGTCAGGACCTCGTTGGCCGATTTGAGGTAGTCCGGAATCCTGTAGCCATAACCGGCGGCGCGGCCCGGGCCGACACCGCGGGCGCCGACCGGCGGGTACCGGCAGGCCATGACCGCCATGCGCGCTTGCTCGGCCGTGGAGACGCGGGGTACCAGGACACCCGACGCGCCGGCGTCGAGCGCGGCCGCCATCCACTCCGGCGTGTGGCCGGGAACGCGCACCATCGCGGGAATCCTGTGGACATCGGCGGCGCGGATCAGATCCTCGAGCCGTTCGCGGCCGATCTGCGAATGCTCCCAGTCGATGCACAGGAAATCGACCCCGCTGGCGGCGGCCACTTCGACCGCCACAGGGTGCGGGATGGCACAGAAGGTACCGATGAGGCGATCGAGAGAGACACATTTCTTGCGAAAGTCGTACATGAAATCTCCAGAAATTTTCGGCGTCGGCGAAAACTGTTCGCGCTAGGTTGCGGTGGTCCGCGACAAAGGAGGCATGGCTTCCGTCGACATCGGGAAATGCCGGCTGCCGCCTGAAAACGGCGGGAAGGTCTTGTAGTCGGCGCGCATCTCCAGCCGCGCCGGCGATTGCAGTGCGTGCGTCAACGCCGCTGGGCTGTCGAACATGACGCGATTGCGCTGCATATGGTCGACCCGCGGCCAGGGCAGCGAACCGCACCAATCCAGTCGCGACAGAACCTCGATGTGGCGAATGCCGGGAAAGCCCCGCATCAATTGCGGATGATGCGTCACATAGTGGTAGAGCCAGGCATTCATGTCTTCGGCCGGCCCGGGATAGTGGACAAGATAGCTGCAGGGGAGCCCGGACGTCTTGACGCCAGCGTCGTCGACGGGAAACGGACGCACGCACATTGCCTGTTGCGTCGGCCTCGAACCGGCGATGCTCGACAGCATACCAGGTGCGGCAAGCGCCTGCAGATGGCCGGACGGCGCCAGCGCCGCCTCCATGTCCGCCAGTTCGTCGAAATAGAGCTGGAAGCCAAAGACCGGCGGTGGACCATCGTTGTTGAACATGTCCGTCGCCACTTCGGGTAGATAGATGTTTGCAAGCGCAAGACCCGGCGTTGAAGCAATCACACGCCGCACGGCGTCAACATCTTCGCCGGCGATGGCCAAATTTGCCTCGCGGTCATCATGAAAGAAAGCAAGATAGGCAAAGCGCATGTGGACACCTGCTGGATCGAGTTCGACTAGATCAAATTCGGAAGAAAGAGAGCGATCTGCGGAAAGAGGACAATCAGCAGGATCAGCAGAAGCGTCAGCGCGATGTACGGCGCCGCAGCCATGGCAACCGTCTTGAGCGATGTGCCTTTCGGCGCAACGCCGATCATGATGAACAGCAGCAGACCAAACGGCGGCGTGGTGAAGCCGACCTCGTAGGCGAGCAGCAGGATCAGCCCGAACCATACCGGCTCGTAGCCGAATTGCTGGGCGATCGGCAGGAAGATCGGCAGCGTGATCAGCATCATCGAGACCTGATCCATGAACATGCCGAGCAGCAGGATGACGAGCACCATCATGAGCAGCATGGGATACGGTCCAAGATCGTAGCCCACGATGAACTGGATAAAGCCGTTGGAGGCGCCGGAGAAGGCGAATATCTGCGAGAACGTCGTCGAAGCCGAGATGATCAGGAAGGTCATGCCGGTGACCTTCATCGCATCGTCCAGCGACTTCCAGACAACCGACCAGCTGAACCGTCGGTAGACAAACAACAAGGCGAAGACGGCGGCACAGCCGAGTCCGGCCGATTCCGTCGGCGTCGCTATCCCAAGGATGATCGTGCCGACCACCATGAACACGATGACGCTCATCGGAATGATGTTGACGGCGACCGCCCTCACCTTCTCGGCCGCGGGAACGGCGGGTACCGGATAGTGCGGAGCGGCGTCCGGATCGATCTTCGTCTGCGCGAAGATCAGGGCCGCGTACATGACAACGAGCAGCAGTCCAGGCAGAGCCCCCGCTATGAGCAGCGCGCCGACGTCGATCTGGGCAAGCGAGCCGAGCAAGACGGCCAGCGAGGATGGCGGGATGATGACGGCAAGGCTTCCGGCGCCAAGCACCGGGCCGTAGGCCATATGCGGCTTGTAGCCTCGCTTCAGCATCTCGGGCACCATCAGCGAGCCCATCATGCCGGTATTGGCGAGGCTGGAACCTGACAGCGCGGAAAAGATCGTGCCGGCGGCGAGGACGACATAGGCGAGGCGTCCGCGCAGATTGCCGATGCACAGGTCGAGCGCATAGATGACTTTCTCGCCGAGGCCGGAGCGGAAGAACAGGCTGCCCATGACGAGAAACATCGGCAGCGGGGCAAGCGCATAGGTCGAGACAGCGTCGGAGAAGTTGGCGACCATCTGCGTCACGCCGATCGAACCGCCGAAGAACATGTACAGCCCGATCACATTGGTGACGAAGAATGCGAAGGCGACCGGCAGCCCAAGGCCCATCAAGACAAGGATGGTGCCAACGAGCACAGCGAATGGAAACAGCCAGGCCACTACTCAGAGCCCTTCCATTTCCAGCGGATCGAGCGTGTACAGCGTGTCACGGCCGAGCAGATATCTGAGCCATTCCAGCGCCGAGAGATAGAAGGCGAGCATGATGGGCAGAAAGACCAGCCATTTCGGCATATCGAAACTGCGCGTTTCGTATTCGCCGCCCGCAACGGCACTTGTCAGCGAAGACAGAGCGACGCTGCCGAGGTAGAGGCTGACGGCAATGCAGGCGAGGTAGACCAGCTTTTCAAGCACCGCCCGTGCCCGCACCGGCAGCGCCTGGCGCAGGAACTCGACGAAGACATGGCCCTTGCTGTGGACCAGCCAGGGCATCGGCAGAAATGCCGCATAGAGCAGGCCGTATTCCGTCGCGGACACCGCCCAGGCAAGCGGCCTCAGGCCGAGATTGCGGACGCACACATCAGCAACCACCGCGACGATGATGAGGCCAAGCACCGCTTTTGCCGCCGCGGCCAACGCAAGGCTCAGCTTCCCGATCGCTGCAAACAATCTGTCCATTCCCGACGACCCTCATGTCCACCTTGATGAAGGGCGCACCAGCGCCCTCGGCTCGGGCTACTGGAAGAATTTCTTCAACTGATCGATGTTGGTGGGATCGCGTTTGGTCATTCTCGCCCAGCTCGCCTGCGTGGCAGCCGCCAGGAATTTGTCGCGGCCGGCGCCGGTCAAGCTGATCACCTTCTGCCCGCCGCCGATCATTGCCTGTGCCTGCTTTTCGGACTCGGCGAGATTGGCGTCATAGCTCACGCGCTCGTATTCGACGGCCGTGTCGGCAAGCAGCTTCTGCGCCTCGGGCGACAGCGTGTCCCATTTGGCCTTGTTGATCGAGATCAGCACATCGGTTTTGAAGAATTGCGGGTCGACACGGTATTTGGTGAATTTGTCCCAGCCGAACGACGCATAGCCAAATACGGTATACGCGTTGGCATTGACGACGCCGCGCTCGAGCGAGGTGTAGACATCCCCCGGCGCCTGCACGATCACCGTCGCGCCTAGCGATTCGAGGAAATCGCGATAGAGCGGCGAGGAACGGATTTTCAGGCCGCCCCAGTCGATGCTGCCTTCGCTGTTGAGCTTGGGTTCGTCGACGGTGAAGACGTTGAAGCCCGAGCCCGCGTCGACATGCGCCAGCAGATGGGCATTGGCCTTCTTCTCGAAAATTCCGTTGATGAAATCCCAGCCGCCATTGTCGCGAACCTCCCAGGGCGTCTTCGTCGATGCGGAGAAAACCTCGCCTTCGGGCACGAGTTCGAGGAACTGCCCTGCCGGTGTGTCGATCACGTCGATCAGGCCGCTCCTGAGCGCCGCGCCCTGCTGGATCGGCGGAATGACCTCCGGCCCGCCACGGACGTTGATCTGGACCACGCCCTTGCCCTTTTCGTTCACTTCCTGAACGAACTTCAGGAAGCTCTGGGCGTAGCCGTTCTGCGTCGGTGTAAAATGCACGGCGTTGAGGACGACCTCTTCGGCCGCGGCGATACCCGCCACACCCGACATGAGTGCAGCCAGAACAAGGGATTTCCAAATGCGCATTGCCATACTCCCTTTGATAGTTCGTCCATGAACCGGCCCATGATCGGGCCGATCTGAAATTGCGATCGCTGCGCCGCCACGCGAACGGCGGTTAGTTGACATCATCTCCTACTGTCAGGAACCGCCCATGCGCGTAGAAGACCGGCGATCGGTCAGCGCGATCCAGCGCAACGCCCGAGACGATGCCGATGACGATCATGTGCGACGCCCGCACAATGATTTCGGCCACCCGGCATTCGAACATTGCCCGCGCGCCGACAAGCAAGGGCGCGCCGGTTTCGCCACGCACCCATGATCCGGACGAGAACCGCGCGGCGCCCTTGGCTTTGGTCATGCCGCCAAAGGCACGCACAACGTTCTCCTGGTCGCCGGCGGGAAGATTGACCGAAAACGGCAAGTCTTCGCGAATGGCCGAGGCAAAGGTGCTGCCGCGGTTGACGCAGGCCAGCAGCGACGGCGGCTCGGCGCTGAACGAGCAGAGGGCCGTCGCCGTGATGCCGCAAAAACCGATCTCGTCATGTTCCGACGCGAGGATGGCGACCGAGCCCGCCACGGCCCGCATCGCCTGCTTGAAGGCGCGCGGATTGATGGCGTCGTGCCCATGCACCCACGGGGTCGGAATGGCGGCCGCCGGCATCAATTGACTCGAAGCCCGGCCTGGCGCATCAGCGGCAGCACGCGGTCGCAGAAGAAGGGCAATTCGTAGGTGTAGTTGACGAATGTAAGGGCGGCGCCGGAATAGCCCTGGTCCATGATCTCAGTGAGATCGTCGACGATCTTTTCCGGCGTGCCGATGAGCGGGAACGTTCCGGCACCGCCGGCGAACCTTTGTCGATATTCGGTGAAAGCCTTCGCATCGTGCGAGTTCGCGAATTCCTTCTTCTTGCGCATGTGCTCGTCGACCGCACCCTCGTCCGCGCATTCCAGCGCGTAGTGCCGGTAGTAGTCCTCGGCTTCCTGCTGGGTCTCCCGGCAGACGACGTGACAGACCGTATAGACGCCGACTTCGCGCCCGACTTCGGCCGCGCGGTTGGTAATGTCGACCACATGCGCACGGCCGTCGGCGATTTCGGAAAAAGTCGAAAACAAATAGTCACAGTGGCGCGCTGCGTAGTTGCGCCCCGGCGCGCCGAAGGCGGCGTTCATGGTCACCGGTCGCGGCGCCTGCAGGCTAGGCGGCCGGCTGACGACACCCTTCAGATCATAGAACTCGCCGCTGAAGTCGAACGGCTCCCTCGATTGATAGGCACGCACGATGATGTTGATCCATTCCTCGGCCTGATCGTAGGTCCGCTCGCCGACCGTCTGCCCGAACATGGCGAACTCGTCCGGGTTCCAGCCGCAGACGATGTTCAAGCCGGCCCGCCCGTTGGAGATGTGGTCGACCGTCGCCAGCGCTTTTGCAGCCTGCAGCGGATGAACCAGCGGCACATGCACCGTCATGAACAGGCCGATGTTCTCGGTGGCGACAGCAAGGCCCGCCGCCCAGGTGAAAGTCTCGAACGACCATTCCCGTACATGCGTCAGACCGCCGAAGCCGCGCCAGCGGGCGATCGGCAGCAGAAACTCGAGGCCGGCGCGATCGGCGATACAGGCGGAGTTGAGGTTGTCTTCCCAGCGGGCACGCCAGCGCTCGGGAACGGTGGTCATTGCCAGGCCGCCATCGGCATTCATTGAAAAGACGCCGAGCTTGAACCTGTTCGGCCCTTTCAGCGGGTGCTGCTTCCTGATCATGCTTTCCCCCGCCGCGACATGCCCTCACCTTCACCGTTGGAGTTTTGAAACGGTGGGCTAAGCTTCATGAAACGCTCCTCGGCGTTCTGAATGAAGTGGGTCATGCGGTCGTAAGCGGCGACGGCGTCGCGCTTGACGAATGCCTCATAGATTGCGCGCATGCCGGCAACGATAACGGCCTGCGTCGGCTGGTGCGACAGCGTCCTTAAGCGGACGACGAGCACGTGGTCGGCGAACCTTGCAATGGTTTGTGAAAGGCGCTCGTTCTCGACGGCGCCGAGCCAACAATTTCTGAATGCCGAATTGGCCTGGAAAAAGCGGTCGGCATCGCCGGCGGCGGCCGCAGCCTCGGCCTCCCGAAGCGCGGCTGCCAGGGTCTTGAGGCCAGCGGCGTCAAGTGTCCGAGCAGCGTGCGCGGCGGCACGCGGCTCGAGCAAGCGGCGGACCTCGAAGATGTCGGCGACATCCGTCGCGGTAAGCGTGGGCAGGGTGAAGCCGCGTGTGGTGCCGACGAGATAGCCCTCATGCACCAACTGCATCAAGGCGTCGCGAACAGGCATTCTGGAAATACCGAGCTGGGCGGCAATATCGACGTCGACGAGCTTCTGGCCAGGCGCCAATTCGCCATGCTGTATCGTCAGCCGGATTTGTTGATAGACCTGGGCACGCAGATTGCCATCGCCAACCCGTTTGAGCTCTATCGTTTCCGTCATCCACGCCTTCCCATGCGAAGATTTCGTATATCGTTTGAGGCTGTGTTCTCGCGGTCGTGCCGTTTGAAATTCAGCCACGTGTTGGCAGAAATCGACCTGTCAGCCATGTTCCCGGCTCAAGTGGAGCATAGGCTGGATCACCGGGCAAGATGTTTTAAGTTTATAATGTATACTGTTTGAGTTCACTGTCCGGAGGGCAATGGATCGCGCCATCCGTGCTGCCGCGTCGCGCGACGGCGGGGACAGCTAACGATCCGCGCGTTCAGTAAAAAACGTACAGACGTTTTTCCGTGACACATCGAAGTTGACGGATTTAACTAAAATTACTTGCGATCTGCGCGCGCCGGCACGCCCACCCCGATCCCCTCGCCGGTACGCATTACTGGATCGCCCGCCGTATCGAAAGGTGCGGCGGGCTTTTCGTTTCGTTTGGCGGGGAGGCGCTTATGCGAGACTTGCCCAGGAATATCGACGCCGACGTCGTGATCGAAATCAGCAAGCTGCTCGACGACCGGGCGAAGTCCGTGCCAGTGCCGGTGCACAAGCTGGCGGCGATGATCCGGCTGGGCGTCGAGACCCGTCTGACCAATCACTCCATCGAAGAGCTGATCGTTGAGATGGCCGCGACGCGGGGGCTTCCGATGTTGTTCGATTTGCCGGTGGCAAATGTCGACAATGTCGTGCCGTTCGCCTCGGCGCGGCGTCCCCGCTGACACTTCGCTCGAACCCCACCGATCGTCACGTCGCCGCCCGATTTTACTTGCCCTGATGCGCGGGCCGAGTGTCGCCTTTCTTTTCGGGGTCGTGGGTATGGTGGCTGTCGCGTTCGCCGCCGCCGCCAGAGACCTTGCTGTGGCTGCGACGGTCGGAGTCGGCCGGCGGCTTTTCGACGCTCAGCGGCTTCTTGGCGTTTTCGTGCGCGGCGCCGGGACCGCCCTGGCGGATGCTGGCAGGTGTCTTCTTCGACGTGGACATGACCTAGCGATCCTGGACGTTGCCTTGATGGGTGGTGTTGACCTTCGTATTGCCTTGCTGGCCCTGCTTGTCGGGATCCGGCACGGTCGATTGCGGCGCCTGGTCGGCTGCTACCGATTTTTTGTCACCGGCGCCTTTTGGGCTCAGATTCTTCGGCGGCACAGGCGGAGGTTTTGTGCTCATGGCGTTTCTCCTTCCGCCATCCAAACAAGCGGGTCGGGAGAAAAGTTCCCGATGGCCCGGTCCGAACAGCAATTGCCGCGAACAGCCGGGCCCGCAGGCCGTGGCTTGGGGCCGGCGGGATCCAGGATTATTTCTTGATGATGTTTCCGTTGTTCAGATCGAAGGCCTGGGCACCGAACGCCTGCCTGAAGAAATCCTCCTGCAGATCGCCCCATTCGCCGAGATAGGCGCCGCAATTGCTGCAATGGATCGGCGTCGAATCCTTCGGATTGTCGGGAATCTCCATCAGGATCGTCCCGCACGCCTTGCAATCGAGCTTGTCATCCAAACGGCGGCCCATTGGGCACATGATCGCGCGTTTTCGGCCGCGCGCCAATTGTCGTTTTCGTACGAGGCTGCGAACGGTACGTTTCCACCTGCAGGCGGGCAGCAGGCTAGCGTTCCGCCGGATTTCCGAAGGCCGGATCGCGCCGCCTCGAATACGTTCCCACCCGCGGCAGCTCGTCTGGAAAGTCGACCCAGGGAAGCCTCATGTCCCAATATGCGTGGGCCTGCGGCGGAAACCGTTCGGGATGATCGAGGAAGCCGATCGCCAGATAGAGTTCGTCGGGCAGGCCCTGGTCGACATAGCCGATCGATGTTCCGCAATCCGCACAGAAGGACCGAAGCACGCCGGGGGTTTTCGAAAAGGTCTTCGGTGTGCCGGTGAGCAACGAGAATTCGGAAGGCCGATAACCGACCCACACCGACAGAGGGCTTCCTATCGCCTTGCGGCAGTCGTCATCGTGATCGGAGCAAATCCAGAAAGGCTCGCCGCGCATCTCCGCCGTTATGGCGCCGCAAAAACAGGAACCCGTTTCAGTTCGTGGCATTGCCTTGCTGCTGAATTTCATTGCTGGCCCTACGTCATTGCTGGCCTGGCATTTCGGTATTTTCCTTGGGGTTCTTCTTGATGCCGGCGGCAGGCGAGGTATCGGCCGGAGCATTGCCACCCTGGTTCTGTTCAGGGGCTCTTTTGAGCGGCGAAGTCTGCCAGCCCATATCGCCGTACAAAAAGCCTATGAGAAGGCCGACGATGATGATGGCCGAAATCACCATCGCAATTAATGCATTACGTCGCTCCATTTTGCGCGGCTCCTTTCTTCGAGCCGAACAAACGATGGCGGAAATGGTTCCGGTTAGACGGACGGCGTGACGGTACGGACCCAGCCCGGAACATTCAGCCTCACCGCGGGTTCGTATGAGTGCTCTTCTTACAGGGAGTGGCTTGCATGAGACCCGCCGTAACCGATCGCATCGAAACCAAGAAATACGACCACCCGACAGGCGGCTGGGGATCGCTCAAATCACTGGTCCGCAAGGCGCGAGGCGAAGGCCTGCTGTTGTCCGGGATATGGAGCACGCTGCTCAAGCAGAACAAGGCCGACGGCTATATGTGCGTGTCTTGCTCATGGGCAAAGCCAGCCCAGCCGAGGCCTTTCGAATTCTGTGAAAACGGCGCCAAGGCGACGATGTGGGATCAGACCAAGCTGCGCTGCGAACCCGCTTTCTTCGCCGAGCATTCGGTGACGGAACTGCTCGATTGGCCGGATCACGATCTGGAGAAACAGGGCAGGCTAACAGAGCCCATGCGCTACAGTGCCGCCACCGACCGTTACGAGCCGGTTTCCTGGGACGATGCGTTCCGCGACATAGCTGCCGAACTGGGGCGGCTCGATCCCAAATCGGTGGTGTTCTACACGTCCGGCCGGGCCTCGCTCGAGGCCTCGTTCATGTACCAGCTTTTTGCGCGAATCTATGGGTCTTCGAACCTGCCCGATTCGTCCAACATGTGTCATGAATCGACCTCGGTCGGCTTGCCGGAATCGATCGGCTCGCCGGTCGGGACCGTGCAGCTCGAAGACTTTGCGAAATGCGACATGATGTTCTTCTTCGGGCACAACACCGGGGTGACGGCGCCGCGCCTGCTGCATCCGCTGCAAGAGGCACGTCAACGCAACGTGCCCGTCTTCACCTTCAATCCCTTGCCCGAGCGGGGACTGAAGCGCTTCAAGAACCCGCAAAACCCTGTCGACATGCTGTCGCCCGGGCCTGGCACCAAAATGTCCAGCGACTACTTCCAGGTTCGTTCCGGCGGCGACATTGCCGCGATGACGGGTATCGCCAAAGCGTTGCTGGCGCTCGACGATGCCGCCCGCGAAAGCGGCAGGAGGCGTGTCCTCGACACGGCTTTCATCGCCGAACACACGCATGGCTTCGCCGAATTCGAGGCCTTCCTGCGCAAAACCCAGTGGAGCGATATCGTCGCGCGATCCGGCATTGCGCAGACCGACCTGGAACATGTCGCCGAAGTCTACAGCCATGCCAACGCGGTGATCGGCAATTACGGCATGGGCCTGACCCAGCATCGGCACGGCACCGAGAACGTCCAGATGCTGTGCAACCTTTTGATGATGCGCGGCAATATCGGAAAAGCCGGCGCCGGGCATTTCGCCGCTGCGCGGCCATTCCAATGTCCAGGGGCAGCGCACCGTCGGCATATCGGAAAAGCCCGAGCTCGTCCCGCTCGACAAGTTCGCCGAATTCTACGCCTTTGAACCGCCGCGCGAGAAAGGTCGCGATACGGTCGAGACCTGCGAAGGCGTCATCGACGGATCGGTCAAGGGCTTCGTCGGGCTGGGCGGCAATTTCGTGCGGGCCGTTCCGGAAACCGGCCTGGTCGAGAAAGCCTGGCGTGGGCTCGACCTGCATGTCGAGATCGCGACCAAGCTCAACCGCAGCCACCTGATCGCCGGGCGGACAACCTATTTGCTGCCTTGCCTGTCACGGCTGGAAAGAGATCATCAGGCAAGCGGCGACCAAAGGGTGTCGGTAGAGGATTCCACCGCCTGTATCCACGGCTCGTTCGGATCGCGACCTCCGGCTTCGCCGCATCTGCTTTCAGAGCCCAGGATCGTCGCCGAACTCGCCAAGGCGACGGTGCCGGGCAGGAGTTCGATCCCGTGGGATGAGTGGGTTGGCGACTATTCCCGTATCCGCGACGAAATCGAGCGCTGCTACCCCCAACATTTCCGCGACTTCAACAAGCGTTTCCTGACGCCCGGTGGCTTCCATCGCGACATCAAGGCGAGCAAGCGGGTGTGGGAGACGCCGAACAAGAAGGCCAATTTCAAGCTGCCAACTGGCCTTGAAACCGATCCTGACATCGATGTCGCCGGCCGTGATGTGCTGACACTGATCACGGTGCGCTCCAACGACCAGTTCAACACGACCGTCTACGGCTACAACGACCGGCTGCGCGGCATCAGCGGCACACGCATGGTGCTGTTGATGAATGAAAAGGATATCCAGCGCCTCGGTTTGAGCGCCGGACAGGAGGTCGATCTCGAAGCCAACGCGCGGCACGGTGTGGAGCGCCGCGTGCACGGACTGCGCATCACGCCTTACTCGGTGCCGGAGGGAAATTGCGCCGGTTACTACCCCGAGCTCAACCCGCTGGTTCCTTTGTGGCACAGAGCCGAGAAGGCTCATGTTCCGGCGGTCAAATCGGTACCGGTGCGGATATTGCCATAGGCGTTCGTCGTTCGCGGCAGGCACGCACCACGCCGATGTGACCTGGCGCGACTTTCAAATCGCGACCTCAGCCGGCTCGCGCGAGTTCATCCACGGCATTCAGGATCGCACTCTGGCTCGCCGGCTTCTGCACGATCCTGCAAGCGCGGAACCCGGCCGGAATTTCGCGTTCACCAAAGCCTGAGAGGAAGGCGAACGGAACACCACGCGTCCGCAACGCTTCCGCAATCGGATAGCTGGTTTCGTCGTTCAACTGGATATCCAGTAACGCCGCGTCGACGCCGCCTTCGCCAACGAGCCGGAGTGCCGCCGTCACCGACGAAACAGGTCCAACCACCTGATGGCCGGCTTTGCGCAGGTAAGCCGCCGCATCGTCGGCGATCAGCCATTCATCCTCGACGATCAGCACACGCACCTTTCCGGTCACGACGAGCCCTCGCGGGTCAGAGGAAATGCGATTTCCGCCTCCAAACCATTTGAGCGGAAACTTGTTTCAACTTTTCCGCCCAGCCTATAGCCGATTTCTCCGCGCAGAAGGGTAAGGCCGAAGCCGCTGTCGGTTGGCTCCTTGATGCGGGGGCCGCCCTTCTCGCGCCAGACGAGCTTGAAGGTTCCGTCGGCCACCGACCATTTGACAACTATCCGCCCGGCAGGCCTCGACAGTGCGCCATACTTGGCGGCATTCGTCGCCAGTTCATGGATGGCCATGCCGAAGGAAAGCCCTTGTGCCGGCTTGAGATTTACCCTCTTGCCATCGAGCTCAAACCGTTCGGGGCCGAAGGGATCGAGTTCCTGACGCAGCAGTTCCTCGACGGAGGCTTCCGTCCAGCTCTCGCGCGAGAGCAGACTATAGGCTCGTGACATGGCATGCAGGCGCCCGATCAAGGCTTCGGCGAACTCCTCTTTCGATGCCGAGTTTTCACGGGTCCGGTTGGTGATGCTGGCCACGACCGCCAGCATGTTCTTGACGCGATGGTTCAGCTCGGAGATGAGCACCTGCTGACGCTCTTCCGCCTGCGCCAGCGTCGTCACGTCGATCAGGGTCACGACGACGCCCTGGATGCTGCCGCTCTTGTCCCGGTACGGGTTGATGCGAACCAGGTAGAACCGGCCCTTGTCGTCGCGCGCAAGGTGATGGTTCAGGATCTCTCCCGTCTCGAGCACTGCCTCGATGTGAGGCCTCAGCTCGGGATAGTCGAGCTGGCTTGAAAGGTCGGTCAGCGGCCGTCCGACATCGGATGGGCGCAGATTGAAGAAGGCCGATGCAGCGGGGGTAAAGGTCCGCACCACAAGGTTGCGGTCGAGGAATATGGTTGCGATCTCTGTGCTTTCGAACAGGTTTCTGAGATCGCTGTTGGCGCGGTCGAGCTCCTCAATCTTGCTGGTCAGCTCTGCGTTGATGGTGCTGAGCTCTTCGTTGAGCGACTGCTTCTCCTCCTTCGAGGCCTCAAGCTCCTCATTAGTCGACTGCGCCTCTTCATTGGCGGAGAACGTCTTCGTCTTATAGCTGGAAAAGTCGTGACCGGAATGGCCGCGCAGAGTGGGGTCGATTTCATCGGCGGCCCGATCCACGTCAGCTTTGTGCTCGCCACCCCCCTCGGCCAGCCCGTTCAGCACATTGAAGCCGCGGCCAAACGCCTGAAGCTTTGCGCCGATCTCCTCGGCGGGCGCTGCGATATCGATCAGGCCGCTCGAAATCGCGCTTTGCGGCATGTCCGGGTTGCGCGGGCCGGAACCGTTGGAGGCTTGGGCAATCGTCAGTCCGCCATGTTCCTTGATCGCCCGGGCGCCCAGCGTGCCGTCCGAATCGCCCCCCGACAAGATGATGCCTACGGCGTACTCCCCTTGGTCCTCGGCCAGTGCACGGAAGAAGATGTCGATCGGTTTGCGCTCGCGGTTAAGCGTGTTCGGCCGGCGTAGCGAAAGCGCGCCCTTACGGATGGTGAGGACGACGTTTTGCGGCATCACATAGACCTGGTCGGGTTGGACCGCCATGCCCTCCTCGGCGACGATGACCGGCATTCCGGTGTAACGTGCGATAACGTCATGCAGCAGGCTTTCGCGTTCTGGGCTCAGATTAGTGACGACGACGAACGCCATGCCGGTGCCGCCGGTCAGTCCTTTGAACAGGCCCTCCATCGCGGGAATGCCGCCGGCCGATGCGCCGACGCCGACAATGGGAAATCTTCCGTTCTGGAATACCATGCCACGCCTCGGTAACAGCCGCGGCTGCGAAACCGCCAAATCGGACCTCAGACTAATGCATGTCGCGCAAAAGTGTGCAGCGGTTTTGCGATAACGAGATGAATAAAAACAACAGCCTAAAGCGCGTCGCATGAGGCCGGCAAAACGCGACGTGCTTTAGGACCGGACCGAGCCTCAGGCCAGTAAATAGTCCTCGAACGGAACAAAGCACCGCCGGTGGGCATTAACATCCGGTTTTCGAGGCGGTTCCAATGGCAAAACGACCACCTGAGATAAAGCCGGCAAAACAAATCTCGTTACGTTCGCCGGATCTGGCCAAGGTCCCGGTATCCGAAGAAATCCCGCCTCGTCTGCTCGCGCGCGCGGAACGGTTGCAAGAGGCTTTGTCCCGTCATTTTGTACAAGTCCGCGCCGACAGCCGTGACTCCCGCAGAAAGAAGGAACAATGAGGTGCGCGACCTGCAAGGCTTGCATATCCTGATCGTCGAGGACGAATGGATGCTGGCGGGCGATCTTGCACGTTATTTCAGCAAGATGGGCGCCGTCGTGCTTGGCCCCGTGGCGACAGTCGAACAGGCGTCGAAGCATACCGATGAGGCGGAAGCCGCAATCCTGGACGTCAATCTCAACGGAAGACGGGTATTCCCGATCGCGGACGAACTGATGCGCCGCGGCGTGCCGTTCGTGTTTTTCAGCGGCGACGAAGACATCGTTATTCCTGAGCGCCTTCGGTATGCCAGCAGCCTCAGAAAATCCTCGGACGGCCAGGCTGTTTTCGATGCTCTCTTCCCCTCCGAGCCCAAAGCATCAAGCGGAAATCTGGCGACCGAGCCGTCAGACGACGTATTTTCCCTGCTGCCTAAGCTCAGGCTCGCAGCGCGTCTGCTGCTGGGAGACGTTGACGCTTCCGACCGGCTGGTCGAGCGGACGCTCGAGCAGGCGATCGGCGAGATCGACAGGAGACGATCCGGTTCCTCCACCGAGGACTGGCTTAACGGCATCATGCGAAACATTGTCAAGGCACGCGGAGCAAACCTGCTGCACTGACCATGCCCGCCGGCAACTATTACCTCTGCACAGGGATTATCACTCTTTGGCGGTTGGCTTTGGATAGGCCTTGGCCAATTTGAGGCGCGCCTGTTCGGTTGAGAACATCCAGTTGCGGCGGTGCTCCGCCTGGTGTGGCCTTCACCTACGCTCGGGGCATTCATGCCGAACGGATATTGCAGGGCTTCTCCGGCATCCTGCAGGTCGATGGCTATGCCGGATACAACAGACTGATCGCACCTGACCGTGTCGGCTCGGACATCCGGCTTGCCTATTGTTGGGCACACGCTCGCCGCAAGCTGGTGGAGATAACCCGCAACGGAGCAGCACCTATCGCCGAAGAGGGCGTCAAGCGGATCAGCGAACTGGGTCGGATCGAGGCCGAACTGCGTGGCCTTGATCCGGAGGCTCGCCTCGCCGGACGACAGGAACGATCAACGCCACTGGTCACCGACATGCAGACCTGGCTCGTCCATCACCGCGCCCGTGTCGCGACCAAGTCTCCACTCGGCGAGGCCTTGGCGTACATCGCCAAATATTGGGATGGTTTGAAGCTCTTCCTGACCGACGGCCGCATCGAGATCGACAACAACAGCGTCGAGCGAACCATCCCAAGAATGCACTCTTTGCGGGGCACGACGCTGGAGCCGAGAACTGGGCCACCATCGCATCGCTCATCGAGACCTGCAAACTCAACGCCGTCGATCCGCAGGCCTACCTGACCAATACGCTCACCGCCATCGTCAACGGTCACAAGCAGAGCCGGATCGATGAGCTGCTGCCTTGGGCTTACAAGGGAAGTAATGTGGCCCCGAAGACTACAGTCGGCCCAAAGCGGACTTCGGAAGGTACGCAGATAGAGGATCGGCGAATGCCCCAAAGCCCGCACGCAGGGTGTGGACTCAGGGCGTTCCAGCGTCCTCAGTCTATGGCGAGAGAACTCGACAGTTCTCGGTACGCTTCGATCTGCTGCTGCAAGAGAGCAATCTTCTGCTCCGCCACCTGGATAGCGTCAGAGCCAGCGAGGAAGCGCCGTGGCAGTTCGTCCTGCTCAGCGAGCGTGATTAGAGCGCGTGCCAGCTTAGCGGGGTCACCGCCCTGCTTGCCGTTCTGGGACTTCCAGAAGGCAATCTGTGCCGTGCGTCGCTCGTGATAATCTTCGATCGCGATTTCCGCGTAACTGGTGGACTCCTCCGTCAGAAGCTCCGTGCGGAAAAAGCCTGGGTTGACGATCATCGTCTCGATGCCGAACGGACCGACTTCAGTCTGCAGCGCTTCCATCCAGCCATCGAGGCCAAACTTCGAAGCAGAGTAGGCTGTGCAGAATTCAAAGCCCATCAGACCTGCCGTCGAGGAGATCGAGACGATCTGGCCGGAGCGCTGCTTGCGCATGACCGGAAGGAACGCCCGCGTCACGATCATCGGACCGTCAAGGCTCGTGCTTAGCTGCAACTGCATCTGCTTGGGAGACAGTTCCTCGAAATACCCGGCGTAGAAGCTGGCCGCGTTGTTGACCAGCACGTCGATCCGTCCGAACCGCTCAAGGGTCGCCTGCGCGGCGGCGTCGGCGTCAGCGGCCCTGGTGACATCGAGTTTCACGACAAGAAGGTCGTCGGAAGCACCTAGAGCGTTCGCCACCTTGTCTGGATTACGGCCAGTCGCGACCACCTTGTGGCCGGCTGCCAGGGCCGCCTTGGCAATGTCCAGGCCGAGGCCACGTCCTGCCCCGGTGATGAACCACACTTTGTTACTCATCTCATGTGTCCTTTCATGTTGTCAGCCCTTCACCGATCTTGCGGCGGGCTGTAAGACAGTTGTTCACATCGCCTGCACGGTCGGGCGGACCAGGATCTCGTTGAGGGACGTCCGCTTCGGCCGGCTGAGAGCAAAGGCTATGATTTCGGCGATGTCCTGAGCCGGAATTGCAACGTTGTCGCGGTAGTCCTGAGCAGACTTTTTGCTTTCCTCGTGGGTGATGTGGTCGGATAATTCTGTCGCCACCGCACCAGGCTCGATGACTATCACGCGGATGTCTGGCTGGAGTTCGACGCGAAGCGCCTCGGACCAGCCGTTGATCCCCCATTTGGTTGCCGAATAGGCAGCGAACCCGGCTGGAGCTACGCGACCTGCCACAGAAGAGATGTTCACCAGATCTCCCTTCTTGGCGCGGAGTTGGTCAAGGAAAACCTCAGTCACAGTCATGGCACCCAGGAGATTGGTTTCGACCATCTGCCGATGCTCGGATCGCTTGTCCGATCCAAACGGCGCTGTGAGCATCACGCCTGCGTTATTGACTAGAACATCGGCGCCGCCGAACTCCTGGACGCGCGCGGCGGCTCCAGCGATGGAGTCCCGGTCGGTCACGTCAGCCTGGATCGCGATAGCGCCTTCGCCGAGTTCGTCTGCGAGTGCCGCGACACGCTCGAGGCGCCGCCCTAGAAGGGCTACGCGATATCCTTCTGAAAGAAGCTCACGTGCCAGCGCCTCACCGATTCCGGAGGATGCACCAGTGATTACAGCGACCCGATTGTTGTTATTCATGGTAGTCTCCTTCGTTGTGCTCTCTGGCTGGCCCTACCGATCCGGAAAGACCGGAGCGAGGACCACAGAGGTGGCAGCGCCTCGGACAAGAAGCGCCGCAGGTACCCGGCTAGACTTCAGCCCGTCGGTTCTTGTGGGTTGGTCACCTGACCGGTGACATGCCGGTTCCGCCCTTGGAACTCGTTCCAAGTTTTGCGCCGGTATCGATCATCGCGAGCATTGGTGGGCTCAGACGCGCGCCCTGGACCGTGATCCGGGCAAAGCCGTCATCGATCTCCTTGACATCGGCCGCACTCAACTGGACCTGCAGCGCGTCCATGTTCTGGTCCATCTGGTCCTCCGTTATCGGGCCGGGAATGGGCACGATCCACGGCTTGCGGGCGAGCAACCAGGCAAGGGCGACCTGGCCGGGCGCAGCCTGACGACGTGCGCGTAACGCTGTAGCAGTTCGACCACCGGCCAGTTGGCGCGGCGGGCTTCAGGCGTGAAGCGCGGCAGGTTGGCCCGTAGGTCGGCAGGGCCATGCACGAACATGGGGGTGACTGTACCGGTCAGGTATCCCATGCCGAGCGGGCTCCATGGCACGAACCCGATGCCAAGCTCCTCGCAGGTCGCCAGAACCTCCACCTCCGGATCGCGGGTCCAGACAGAGTATTCATTCCGCACCGCCGTGACTGGCTGCACTTTGTGGGCGCGGCGGATGGTCGCTTCGCCTGCAGCGGACAGGCCGAAGTGGCGGACCTTGCCTTCACGGATCAATTCCTGCACCGCTCCGGCCACGTCTTCGACGGGCACGGTCGGATCGACACGGTGTTGGTATTGAAGATCAATGTAGTCCGTCTTCAAGCGGCGGAGCTGTTGCTCGGTCACCCGCTTGATATTGTCAGGGCGGCTGTTGACGCCTGTGACCCGGCCTTCGGGCGTGATGTCGAAGCCGAACTTGGTCGCGATGATCACCTGGTCGCGGATCGGCGAAAGCGCTTCGCCAACAATATCCTCGCCCAGGAAGGGTCCATAGACTTCAGCGACGTCGAAAAAGGTCACGCCCCGGTCATGCGCCGCCCGGATGATCCGCACCGCCTCCTGCCTGTTCGTGGGCGGGCTGTACATCCCGGCAAAGTTTTGGCAGCCCATCCCCATGGCAGAGACTTCCAGCGAGCCGAGCATGCGACGCTGAAGGTTCGATGACCTTGCACCTGTGGCTGCGGCACCCGATGTTGCCGTTTGAGCTCTCGACTCGGAAAGAGGCAGCAGCGACGCTGCGGCGATGCCTAGCCCAGCGGCGAACAATTTACGGCGGCTTGGCATCTCGGGAGCGCCTGTTTCGAAATCGTCTGCATAGTTCTTCATGGTGCTGCACCTCCACTGGGTTTGATCAACCTCCGAAACACATCAGCGTTTGCGGCTGTGTCTTCGTGAGTGAGCGCAGAATACGATGGCCGTTCCTTTCAAAAAATGGCATTCGAGTTGATGCGACATTAACCAGAGGTTCATAATGGACAAGGATCAGCTTGATGGGCTTGTGGCGTTTGCGCTTGTCGCCGAGAAGCGGAACTTCACGGCGGCGGCAGAAGCACTCAGGGTTTCGCCACCTGCGATAAGCAAGATGATCAGACACCTCGAAACTCGCCTGGGCGTCACCCTGCTTACAAGAACGACACGAGCTACGAGCTTGACCGAAGCCGGGGAGAAATTCCTGCAACAGGCGGGACCGGCGCTGGATGCGATCCTTTCCGCTATGAAGGACGCGGGAAGCGCAGCGGACAAGCCTGCCGGTCGTCTGCGCTTGAATGTCCCGCAGACAGTCTATCCGAACTTCCTTAGGCCGCTGATCGCGACCTTTATCGAAAAGTACCCGGATGTGACGGTTGAGATCTTCTTCGAGAACGCGGCCACCAACATATTCGAGCGCGGGTTTGATGCAGGAATACGGGTGTCAGACATCCTTGCCAAAGATGTCGTGGCGCTCAAACTCTTCGGTCCCGTCCGATGGGTTGTGGCTGCTGCACCGGCCTACCTTGACAAGCATGGGCACCCTGAACATCCAAAAGACCTGTTGGCCCATCCTTGCATCTGCGCGGGAGCTGGCAATCGTGTGTACGATCGGTGGGAGTTCGAGAGCGACGGCAAGGAATTTGAGGTTCAGGTAAAGGGGCCGCTGATCCTCAATGATGTTCTGCTGGCGATCGATGCGGCCGTCGACGGCTTAGGGGTCGTTTACAGCCCTGAAGAAGCGATCAGCGACAAGTTGACGAGCGGCAAGCTCGAAGTCGTTCTGGACCACTTCACCGGGACAAGCTCGGGTGTGTACCTCTACTACCCGCAGCGGTCTCAAGTTCACCCCAAACTGCGGGCCTTCATCGAACATCTCAAAGGCCTGGAGAAGAGGTAGCGCGAGCTTCCTATTGGACGCAGCTTTCGCTTCCCACAGAACCGCTGTCAACGCGAAGAATATTGACGGCCTTCGTCACCTTGGTGCTGCGGATCGCAATCCAACAACGTCCGCTGTTGTGATGGGTTTCGGATGCCGGCCGTCTACTGAGATGGCGTGGCTCGAGGCCGGCGTCCGGAAGCCTCCAGGGAAGGAACCCGC